>JBIPON010000120.1:0-5098 GCA_044379065.1 Polynucleobacter sp.
AGTCTGCTGTCTTATAGAAGACATTATTGACAGTGTAAATGTAAACTTCATAAACTTGCAGGGATAATCTGCATCACAACACGTAAGCAACACATTTCAACCTTCCTTTGGAGTTACACGTAATGGCAAAAACCCCTATGCGCGTCGCGGTTACAGGCGCGGCCGGTCAAATTGGATATTCCCTCTTGTTTCGCATCGCCAATGGTGATTTGCTTGGAAAAGACCAGCCTGTTATTTTGCAACTCCTTGAAATTCCTGATGAAAAAGCGCAAAAAGCATTAAAAGGCGTAATGATGGAGCTCGATGACTGTGCATTCCCACTTTTAGCTGGAATGTCTGCTCATCAGGACCCGATGACCGCATTCAAAGACATTGATATTGCCCTGCTGGTGGGCGCCCGTCCGCGCGGCCCAGGAATGGAGCGAAAAGACTTGCTCTCCGCCAATGCCCAAATTTTCACCGCCCAAGGCAAGGCCTTGGACGCCGTTGCAAAACGCACCGTCAAGGTACTAGTTGTAGGCAATCCGGCCAATACCAATGCCTACATTGCCATGAAATCGGCCCCGAGCTTGCCTGCCAAGAACTTTACGGCCATGCTGCGCCTCGATCACAACCGCGCGCTTTCGCAAATCGCCGCCAAGGTCAACAAACCCGTTGCAGACATCGAAAAACTAGTAGTCTGGGGCAACCACAGCCCAACCATGTACCCTGACTACCGTTTTGCCACCATCGGCGGGCAATCCGTTAAAGACATGATTAACGATGCGGCTTGGAATAAAGACGTATTCATTCCAACTGTAGGTAAACGTGGCGCGGCCATTATTGAAGCGCGCGGCTTATCTTCCGCAGCATCGGCCGCCAATGCCGCCATCGATCACATGCGCGACTGGGTGCTGGGCACCAACGGTAAATGGGTCACGATGGGCATTGCGTCCCGTGGCGAATACGAGATTCCTGCTGAAGTCATTTACGGATTCCCTGTTGTCTGTGAGAATGGGGAGTACAAAATGATCGAAGGCCTTGAAATTGATGCCTTCTCACGGGAACGCATGACCCATACCTTGAATGAGCTACTCGAGGAACAAGCCGGCGTGAAGCACTTACTTTCATAAGGAAACAACATGCACATCCCCTTTAAAACGCTGTTGATTAGCGCTGCCTTGCTCGTGTCGCATTCTGCGGTGCATGCAAAAGATCCTAAGGATACCCATGCCTGGAGTTGCAACAATAACCATCAGTTAAAAACCATTGGGGATGGCGCTGGAAACATTGGCTTGGTTTGGAACTCCAAAACCTACGAAATGAAAAAGGAAATCTCATTGCCAGGTAGCTTGCGTTACAAGAATCACGACACCGGCTTAGATTTAGTGGTTTTAGGCAACAAGGCAATGCTGTTTAATATTCGCAGCGGTGTTCGTTTGGCTGATTACTGCCAAACAGCCGACATGAAGACAGGCAAAGAGCCCCATTTGTTTGCTAAGGAGTAATCGAGCGAGCGATGTTCTTTGTTGCATAGAAATAAAAAAAACCGAGGTCCGCCTCGGTTTTTTTATGTGTGCAAATGTTAGCTATTAATGAAACAGGGGCTGCTGCGTTGGCGTATCTTCCGGCATTTCCGCATGCACTACTTCACCATGGCGATCTGGAAACAATGGCGCGCCGCAATCGTCACAGAGCTCGGGACTAAACAAAACAGCATGGCGAAACACGTCCTCTACTCCGGCCTCTTTTAGGGCATCGCAAATCTTTTTAATGGGGCTCTCGTCATCATTAATGTCATTAAGCGCATCGTTCGATACCGTCTCGCGATCGTACATTGGCCAAATAACACCGTACATCACATCAGGAGATCCCTTCAAACTAAATGCAATGCGGTATTCGTCCGCTTGCTCTTCACCAAAGGCGCCCACCACGCAAGACAAGCCATTGGGCTGAGCCCCGACCGCAGTCTCCAGAAAATTAACGGCCGCCCGAATGCTTAAGGGACGCACTTGCTTGTCTGCCAAGCGGCAGTTCGTGAAATACGCTTCAGGTAGCAGTAGGTCGAATTCACATCCGGGTAATAAACTGGAAATGGGCTCTCGCATGGCGGTTTGCCATTCGATCAAACTAACGCCACGCTCTTGCCTCACCGGTGGTTCGGCCTGCCAACGAAATAGGGGTGAACCACTTGGCGCAGCAATGGCTGCAATAATAAAACGGGGGTCTGCTAATACGGCAATGGTTTCCGACATATTGCGCAGCTCGAGCTTCATTTCGCTTGCGGTGATTGCAGCGGTACCCAGAGCCTCTGTCAAAATGCGCGTTTGGCAATGCGAATGGGGCATCTGATCGATGCTGTAAAGCCATGGCACGATCGCCAAGCGCGTATCGCTTGCAGCAATGGATGAATGCATTGCCATTGCCACTGACTCAATCACCTTCACCGGCAATGGGCCCGACTGAATTTGATAGCGGGTATGCGCCACAATAGGTAAAGCCAGGAGCAACACATCCCAGCTCTCCTTATCAATGGTCATGGTTTGTGATTCTGCGAGCGTCTCGGCACAGTCAGCCAAGACCTCAAAAGCAACCGTATTAATACGAAACGTTTGATCAAGCGCCGCATCAATCACGTTTTGATTTTGGCTGGTCATTAGTTTGAGTAGGCGTGCACTCAGACGCCCCTCCCAAAAACGATCTTCGATTTGGCTGCCTGAGGCGGCCAGTGAAATCGCATCCGCCACTAAGCGCTCAGCTTCAGGCGAGGCGCGCTGGGATGATTTGGAACGGTGAACGGTCATATTATTTTTTCTCCGCGCGGCGGAATACCGGTCGATCGGGTTTGGATTCAGCTGCACTAAAGCGATAGCCTTCCAAATTGAAATCACGCAAGTCGGCTGGGTCGGTGATGCGATTTTCAACCGCAAATCGGGCCATTAAGCCGCGTGCACGCTTGGCGTAAAACGAAATGATTTTGTACTTGCCATCTTTCGCATCCTGGAATACTGGAGCGATCACGGGAAAACCCAATTCCTTAGGCTGCAGTACTTTGAAATACTCTTCGGACGCCAGGTTTAACAAGAATGGGTTCTTTTTTTGCGAGGCCAGCTGCTGTTTGACTGCGTTGGTTATTCGGTCGCCCCAAAATGCATAGAGGTCTTTTCCTCTGGCATTTTTAAACGCCGTACCCATCTCTAGACGGTAAGGCTGCATTAAGTCCAGCGGCCGTAGCAAACCATAGAGCCCCGACAAAATCCGCACATGGTCTTGGGCAAAATCTATCGCCTTGCTATTTAAGCTGGCGGCATCAAAGCCCTCATAGACATCGCCATTGAAGGCAAAAATCGCCTGTTTGCTGTTTTTCTCCGTAAATTTTGTCGACCAATCCTGAAAACGCCCAGCGTTTAAGGCGGCCAAGGGGTCTGAAAGGCTCATGAGTTTGGCCACTGCCTGCGGCGATAGGGTCTTGAGGTCTGCAATCAGCTTGGCTGAATCAGCAACAAAATCGGGCATAGTGGATTTTTTAACCCGGACTGGGGTCTCGTAATCCAAGGATTTAGCGGGTGAGAGAACGATCAACATGGCACAATTTAGAAATGGATTCCCCTTATTCTAGCGACAGAAGCTGCGGCACGAGATAAAGCACCCCGATGGCTCATTTGCACCCTACTGCGCCCCTCACCCCATCATTTCCATCGCGCCTTCCTGCGGTTGGCACTACCATCTTTACGGTCATGTCCACTTTGGCTGCCGAACACCAGGCCATTAACCTCGGGCAAGGTTTTCCAGACTTTCAATGCGATCCCGCTTTAATCAATGCCGTTAACCAGGCAATGGTATCGGGTCATAACCAATACCCTCCCATGCCAGGGGTACTTGAGCTGCGTAAAACCATTGCCAACAAAATCGATCGGCTCTACGGCAAGTCATATGATCCCGCTACTGAGATCACCATTACTGCTGGAGCAACGCAAGCGATCTTCACCGTAATTTTGTCATGCGTAAGCCCGGGCGATGAAGTCATCGTGATTGAACCTGCGTTTGATTGCTATCTGCCGGCAATTACTTTAGCCGGCGGCAAAGCTATTAGCGTGAGCCTGGATGTGCAACGCAATTCGGATTGCATTGTGGAAGCTTATGCGATTCCATGGAATGCGTTAGCCAAGACAATTACACCCAAAACACGACTCTTACTGATTAACTCACCCCATAACCCGACCGGCATGGTGTGGCAACGATCTGATCTGGATCGCCTGGCTGATTTGCTGAGCGACACAAAGGTATTGGTGTGCAGCGATGAAGTCTATGAGCACATGGTCTTCGATGGGCAGCAACACCATAGCGCATCCAGTCACCCCGCCTTAGCAGCGCGCAGCTTTGTGGTCTCTAGCTTTGGAAAAACCTTCCATGTCACGGGCTGGAAAATTGGCTACGTTGCAGCTCCAGCTACCCTCAGCGCCGAGTTTCGGAAGGTACATCAGTTCAATGTGTTTTCAGTCAACGCACCGATGCAAGTCGGAATCGCACATTACTTATTTGATCCAGCGCATTATTTAGGACTATCGGCGTTTTATCAAACCAAACGCGACTTCTTTAGAGCGGGTTTTTCCGGAACTCGATTTAAATTATTGCCTGCGCCCGGAAGCTATTTTCAGTGCGTCGATTACTCCGCACTCGGAATTCCACAAAGCGAGCTCAGCGAAGCGGAGTTCTGTCGCTGGTTAACCTGCGAAGTCGGTGTCGCAGCGATTCCAGTTTCGGCATTCTATGGCGCAGGAACCGACTCCAAGGTCATTCGGTTTTGCTTTGCCAAAGAAGAAAAAACCTTAGAAACCGCGCTGAAACACCTGCGTACAGTGTAGTGTTGATGCAGCAAACCGAATGAAATCAAATAAAACGATGGCGAATGCGATGAAGAATACAAATGCAAATCAAGGGATGATCGATGTCTACAGCTGGGCAACCCCCAATGGGCACAAAGTTCATATCATGCTCGAAGAGTGTGGCTACCAGCTTGACCGCGATTGGCGCGCCATTCCCATTGATATTGGCAAGGGCGACCAATTTACACCGGCGTTTTTAAAGATTAGTCCCAATAATAAAATCCCAGCCATTA
>JBIPON010000119.1:0-5098 GCA_044379065.1 Polynucleobacter sp.
TATGCTCAAGAAGCCTATAACCATTAGATTGGATGAGGATTCAGTGAGGTACTTCAAATCTGTATCAGAAGAGGTGGGCATTCCTTATCAAAGCCTTATTAATCTCTATTTAAGAGACTGTGCAGCCACTCATAAGAAATTAAATCTTAGCTGGAAGTAGTCTAGGGGGAGAGTGAGAATCTCCTGAGGCCATGGTCGATTCCGCCCCGGGGCACCAAGAAATACCAAAACCACCTTCGGGTGGTAATTTTTTGGATGCCTGCTTAGGGTCGATTGCAGACATTTAAAGACCAACGGCTAGGCAAGATGATTACTTAGTGATTTTGCTCCAAGCCGATTTACCGGCGTACTTTTGAACTGCTTTTTCATCGAACTCAAAACCCAATCCAGGGGTTTTGTGCAAAATCAAATCGCCATTTTTAAAAGCTAATTGCTTGTTGATTAAGTTGCGGAAATTCAGCACCTGATCGTCAAGGAAAAACTCCACGAAGCGCGCATTGGGAGTTGCAGCAACCAGCGGGGCGTGCAAATCATGCATCCAGTGCGGGCAGACCGTCACACCCTTGCAGTCCGCGTATGCTGAGATTCGGCGCCACTCGGTAATGCCACCACATACGGCTGCATCCGATTGCAGGATTGCTGCGCCGCCTGCTTCAATCAATTCCCGGAAGCGCCAACGCCCCGCTTCCATTTCACCGGTTGCGACATTGATGGTGGTGCGCTGTGCGAGGGCGGCATGCAAATCAATCGCATCGGGCGAGAAAGGCTCTTCAATCCAGTATGGGTTATAATCTTCAAAACGGCGGATGTACTCGAGCGCAGTGGGTAAATCACGCCACGCGTTATTGGCGTCGAGTGTCAGTAAAACATCATCGCCCACTGCAATGCGCGCTGCCCGGACCCGCTCTTCCTCTTCTCGCGGAGAAAGGCGACCGACTTTCATTTTGACGGCCTTAAAGCCCTGCTTTACATAGGACTCCATTTCTTTGCCGAGCTTAGCCGGGGTTTTGCCTTCGAGGTAATAGCCTCCGCTGGCATAGGCAGGTACCCGGTCTTCTACAACAGACCCTAAATAGTGATGCAGTGGTAAGCCTGCTGAGCGGGCATTCAAATCCCATAGTGCCGTATCTAAAATGGAGATGGCGCGCATCACCGCACCCGCGCGGCCTTGGAGAATCGATTCGTCGTACATCTCCATCCATAAACCTTCGGAGCGGTAGCTATTTTGACCAATCAGTTTTTTGGCGAGCAATTGCTCCACCGCCACTTTGGCGATGGCGCCGCCCGCACTGCCCACATAACAAAATCCAATGCCCTCAATGCCTTCCTTACTGCGTACCTTAACGATGCAGTAGTGGCGCTCTGAAACTGTTCGAGTTGAAAATGAGGTGACCTTATCCAGTGGGACGCTTACCGCAGCTACCTGGATTGATTCAATAATGGGCATGGTAGATCCTTGTCAGAAAAAAAGATTGTAGACACAATCAAGCCAACTTAATCTGACCGTGAGCAATTGGCTAATAATGTTGCACTGCAAAATCATAATCTGACACTACAGGCACAATATTAGATAATCGGGGGGTGAATCTGTTCTTGCCCTCCCTTCTGCGCGGCTTCAAAATTTATGGCATCCCTTGCGGGGTGGCGCTGGCTGTAGGCGGATACCTCAACATACCCATTGCTGCATCCGACGCCTACGCCCAAACCCAAAGCAATCGGACGAAGGTAGTCGTTCAAAGCGGTGCAAAGCAGGCTGGAATTAAGGCGCCTCGCACCCAAAGCCAATCGCTGACCCCAAAAAAATCGAGCCTCGTTGATACCAGTAAAGAAAGTAGCTTCGCGCCCGATGTAAATAGTAGCCTTGATTTTCGGGTACAGCGCGGCTGCATTAAAACCGATTCGCTGGATGGTAATTTACCCGCACGACTCGGCATCAACGATCCGGCTTTTTTTGAATTCTTTCAAAATCAAACGCGCAGTTTCTTTTCTCAGCTGCGCGGCAATTGCATTCCCTACGCAGTGGCATTTGGCAATCGCAATCGCTTTGATTCTCTCAGCATCATGAACGGGCCTATACGCGATGCCCGCACTCAAATCTTGACCTTCACCCCATCGGCCTTTGGTGGATTCTTAACCCAAGAAGACCGTCTGCAATCGCAGTCTCCCAATCTAGTCGAAGTAGAGTTATCCCTATCGGATGTCTTGTATGACGCCAAGAAAGTCGGTGATATCTTGCCTGTCGAGTTGGTCTGGGAGCTGAACTCCATCGTCAAGCAGTTGTATCCCGAAGATAGCCCGACCTCTGCCATTAATGCCAACCAGGTTCGATTGATTGTGGACTTTGGTGATCGCGATCGCTGGGCTCAAATCTGGGCGGTCGAAATTATGAACACCCTAAGTCAAGAGGTTCTTGCAAGTGCATTCTGGGTTGATCGCAACGATATTCCGGGTGGATTTTTTACTGCTTCGGGCGAATCAATTGAGCGTTCTTTCTGGACCAACCCACTGAGCTACCGCCGCATATCGCGGGGCGTGGGCAACGTTCGGGCTGGCCGCGCCAAAGTGCCCGCCAAGCAAGCGGGTCAAGCGCCATCGACCGTGCAGCGTTGGCGGACCCACATGGGCATTGATTACGCAGCCCCGACCGGCACTCCGGTGTTTAGCGTTGCCAACGGCAAAATTGCTTACCTTGGCTATAACGGGGCATTTGGAAATCTGATTATTGTTGAGCACCCAGGCAACTATCGCACGTACTATGCTCATTTGAGTAATTACAACGTTGAACTCAGCGTTGGCAACGATGTACGTCGTGGTCTCGAGATTGGTTACGTCGGTTCTACCGGTCGCTCTAGCGGACCCCATTTGCATTACGAGTTGCGGCGAGATGGAACCTATATTGACCCCTACAGCCCATCCGCGCAGCTCGATCTTTGGTCGATGCGGGATAGCGATAGCGGTCAGTTCACACGCCAACTCCTGCTCTTAGGCAGCCTACCGAATAATGAGTAATACTCCCGTCATGAATTCGACTGCCCTGCATTTACAAAATCTAGCCTGCATGCGTGGTGGTAAAACCCTGTTTACCGATCTTTCGCTTGTGCTCGAACCAGGCCATCTCTTGCGTATCACTGGCAGTAACGGTGCAGGAAAGTCGAGTTTATTGCGCATGCTCTGCGGTCTATTAACACCCAGCATGGGTAGCATTCAGTGGGGCGGAAGCGTAATTGATGCTGATCGTGATTTTTTTCATACGCAACTGATTTACTTGGGCCACACTCCAGCGCTCAAAGGAGATTTAAGCGCCGAAGAAAACATCATTGCAGCAGGAAGCCTTAGCGGTGATGCGATTACGAGCAGTATGGCCCGCGCCGCCTTAGCTAACTCGGGCTTAGGTCATCTGGCGAGTAGATTAGCGCGGACCTTCTCGCAAGGGCAAAAGCAACGGGTTGCATTGGCCCGCCTGCAGTTGGCACAAGACAGGCCATTGTGGTTGCTCGATGAGCCATTTAATGCACTGGATCACGATGCCAATGAGGCGCTACAAGCATTGATTCAAGGGCATTTAAGTAGAGGTGGCATGGTCGCCTTAAGCAGCCATCAACAGGTTGCCCTCGATCAAATCGACCGCGTCGTTCGGGTGAGCCTATGAGTGCAAACCTATCCATCCCAAAAGTCATGCTGGCGATTGTGCGGCGCGACTTGAGTTTGGCTCTGCGTCGCAAAAACGATAGCTTATCTGCCTTGTTTTTCTTTATCGTGGTCGCGAGTATGTTTCCCTTGGGTATTGGACCAGAGCCAACATTGCTCGCCAAAATTGCGCCGGGGATGGTGTGGATCGCTGCTTTATTAGCAGCCATGCTTTCACTGGGGCGCTTATTTGCAGACGACTTCCAAGATGGCACCCTGGATCAATTGGTTTTAACTGCCATTCCATTGCCGCTGGCCGTACTCTCTAAAACGGCAGCGCACTGGATTAGCTCTGGGCTCGTCCTCACCATCGCTTCTCCGATCCTAGCCATCCAATTTAATCTGGACGCTCAAAGTACCGGTATTTTGATGCTCTCGCTCCTCATTGGTACACCCTTGCTGAGCTTAATTGGCTCGATTGGCGCAGCCCTAACCTTAGCAACACGTGGCGGCGGCATGTTGCTGTCCTTACTCGTTTTACCGCTGGTGATTCCGGTTCTTATTTTTGGAGCGGGCGCAGTCGATGCCCACCAAGCTGGCCTGCCAATCGATGGTCATTTTTACCTCTTGGGTGCGATGCTGGCGATTGCCCTGTTTTTTGCCCCCATCGCCACCGCAGCCAGCCTACGAATCGCCGTGGAATAAGCCGGCTAGGCTAAAATCAGGCACACTAACGCATGCTCTAACTACTTTTAAATAAAGACTATTTCCTGTGTTCTCCTCCGGCATCAATTGGTTTAAATACGCTGCGCCACAACGCTTTTATGCCCTATCTGGGACGCTGATTCCCTATTGCGTAGCTGTTGCCGTGATTGCCACCATCGTTGGCTTAACCATTGGTCTATTGATTGCGCCAAGCGATCACCAACAAGGCGAGTCCTACCGCATTATTTTTATCCATGTGCCTGCCGCATGGATGTCGATGATCATTTATTTAGCAGTGGCATTCTGGGCAGCAATTGGACTCATTTTTAATGCACGCCTTGCTAGCATGTTTGCCCTGGCATTAGCACCAACCGGCGCCCTCATGACCTTCATCGCATTGTGGACTGGGTCTTTGTGGGGCAAGCCAACCTGGGGCACCTATTGGGTATGGGATGCACGCCTTACCTCAGAACTCATTTTACTTTTCTTGTACCTGGGTTTTTTATCACTGCACGCAGCGATTGAAGATACCCGCAAGGCCGATCGCAGCGCCGCTGTTTTGGCCATCGTTGGCGTGGTAAATATTCCGATCATCTACTTTTCAGTGAAATGGTGGAATACCTTGCACCAAGGCGCCTCGGTTAGCTTAACCAAAGCACCCACCATGGCAACCCAAATGTTGACCGGCATGCTCATCATGACGGTGGCGTTTTGGGCCTACTCCTTCGCTTTAAGTTTCTATCGCTGCCGTACCCTCATTTTGGAG
>JBIPON010000122.1:0-5086 GCA_044379065.1 Polynucleobacter sp.
TGCGCGTGCGCGTGATCGCCTAGGCATCGCCTGCAAAGCCAGCGAGGTATTCTTGCCAGGCTTGCCCATGAGGCTCTTTGGCTTCTTGCTCCAAATAGCGCTTCACAAAGTCCAACTCTTCATCGTGCTCGGCTTGCGTCACTCCGCCCCGCAGAAGTTGGTAGCGGCAATACATTAAATAGGTGTTGACGACATCGGTTTCGCAATAGCGCCGAATATCCGCAATCTTGCCATCTTGGTAGGCCGGCCAGACTTGACTGCCATCCATGCCGAGCTTGCCCGGAAAGCCGCACAGTTTGGCTAAGGCATCCAAAGGGGCATTGGCACGACCATTGAATTTGGCGAGCAAGTCCATTAAGTCTAAATGCCGCATGTGGTAGCGACTAATGTAGTTATTCCACTTGAACTCGCGGCTATCGCTATCTTGGCTCTCGCCCATTTCCCAGTAGCGCGGGGCATGCACTTGATTAATTAAGGCGCGGTAGTGCAGGACTGGTAAATCAAAGCCGCTGCCATTCCACGATACCAATTGCGGCGTGTATTTTTCGATCAAATCAAAAAACGCCTGTATCAGTACTTTCTCAGAATCATCGGGATTACCAAGGGAGCCGACTTTGATTTGCGGCAAACCTTCTTTAGTCGTGCGCCGAATCACACACGAAATCGCCACAATGCGCTGAAGATAGAGAGGTAAAAAATCGCTGCCGGTTTTATCTAAACGCAGTTGCATGACTTGCTGCGCTACATCGCTATCGGCCATACTTGCCGGAAAATCCTCCAAACGGCGCAGACCTGCTACATCCGGAATGGTCTCAATATCAAATACCAGAACGGTTGTCATGCCACCTTACGTTACTGCAGGAAGGGCAGTGGATCGACGGGCTTGCCATTGACGCGAAGCTCAAAATGCAGTCGTACAGAGTTCGCATCAGTATCACCCATTTCTGCAATGGTTTGACCTTTACGTACCGCATCACCCTCTTTGACTAACAAGTTGCGGTTATGGGCGTACGCAGTGAGGTAGGTATTGTCGTGCTTCACGATGACTAAATTACCGTAACCGCGTAGGCTATTGCCGGCATACACCACACGGCCATCGCTTGCCGCCTGAATGGGGTCACCCAATTTACCGGCAATATCAATGCCTTTGTTCTTACCGTCAATGAAATCTTCTACTACCTTGCCTTTGGCTGGCCACGATAAACGAATCCCTGGAGGAGGTGCATCGGGTTTAACAGCTTCGATCTTTGGCTCTGCTGGAGGCGTCACGCGCTGCTCCGCCATTTTTTGCGGGGCGGGTGTAGCGGCCGCAGACGTTAAGGGTTTTACGGTCATTGCATTTGCAGGTGGTCGTACTAGCAATAACTGATCAACCTCAATCAGGTTGGGATCGGTCAGATTATTCCAGCGCACGATATCGCGATAGGACTGCCCTTGGTCGAGTGCAATCCGAATTAAGGTATCGCCCCGCTTCACGCGGTAGTACCCTGGCGGTGTTGGAATGCTAGCTGTGGGTGCGGCAGATTCCGAACGCGAACGGTCAATCACGGTTGCAGGTTTAGTACGCGGGGTGGTGCAAGCCGAAAGCAATACGGTGGAGCTAAGCAGTATCAATGCCAGTCGAGCAGGTACGTTGCTGCGCATGGATAGGGTGTTCCAGAATTGGCGTGGTTTTTTCATACTACCCCTGATTGTAAAGGTACAAAAAAGACCTCGTCTAGGGCCGTGCGCTGATAGCGATGGGAGCTAACCCGCTCGATCAGGAGCAATTGCTGCTCTTTTGCATTGCGGGCGACCGGGGCAACCAAACGCCCACCAATCGCCAGCTGATCCAATAAGGCATCGGGAATGCCTAGGCCGGCAGCCGCCAAAATAATCGAATCAAACGGGGCAGCTTGGGGAAGCCCCAAAATGCCATCGCCATAAATCAGTCGGAGATTTTTAATCCGAAATGGCCTTAAATTATCGCGGGCTAAATCATGCAGTGGCCGGATGCGTTCAATCGAATACACCTCATCCGCCAGCAGACTCAATACGGCGGCTTGGTATCCGCAACCGGTGCCGATCTCTAAGACTTTATTCAGTGGCTGTTTTGATTTATGTAAGAGCTCAATCATGCGCGCCACTACCGATGGCTTAGAGATGGTTTGCTGATGCCCAATGGGTAATGCAGAATCTTCGTAGGCCTGGGGATGCAGTCCTGCATCCATAAAAGCGTGGCGTGGCACCGTTGCAATCGCGTCTAAGGTTTTGGCGTGCTTCACGCCGGCCATTGCTACCTTCGTGGCAAGCGCCTGCCGGTGTCCAGCAAACCGATCAGCAGAGGCCGACTTCAATCGCGATTCCAGCCGTCTGTGGCCATCGCTTTTTGCCGAGCGTGGTCAGTGAGATCAAGTTGCATTGGCGTAATCGAGATACAGCCCTCATTGATCGCATGAAAATCCGTGCCAGCAGAGTCATTCTTGGCATCGCCAGCTGCGCCGATCCAGTAAATCTTGTCACCGCGTGGATTATTTTGCACAACGACGGGTTGTGAGTGGTGGCGATTACCTAAGCGTGTAACCCGCCAGCGCTTAAGTTCCTCGTAGGGCCGATTGGGAATATTGACGTTCAGCAAGGTGGCAGCGCCATCGGCCTGCTGGGGGTTTTTTGGCATGGGGTGCGCCAGCATTTGTTTGACAATGTCGTGCGCTGCTTGCGCTGCATCGTCAATGCGGGCCCAGCCCCGATCGGTTTGCGAGAACGCAATGCCAGGAACACCAAACATTACGCCCTCCACTGCTGCGGCAACCGTACCGGAATAGAGCACATCTTCACCCATGTTCTCGCCTTGGTTAATGCCAGAGACAACTAAATCGGGGCGATGGTCTAAATAACCGGTCATGGCAATGTGCACGCAATCGGTTGGGGTGCCATTAATAAAGACAAAGCCATCGCGCTCTCCGCCAGCGATCCGGTGAATCGACAGTGGACGTGACAACGTTAAGGAATTGGAGGCGCCGCTGTGGTTTTGCTCCGGGGCAATTACCGTAATCCGGCCCAAGGGGCGAATGGCATTGACCAAAGCCAATAAGCCTGGCGCTAAATAGCCATCGTCATTGGAGATCAGAATGTGGGGCAATGCGGTATCGCCCGAAGTAAAAGAGGTAGCCATACCTCATGATACCGAGACTTTGGCGGGGGCTGGCAGACTCCGGCAACGGAACCAGCCATAAATGACTGGCAGTACCAGTAAGGTCAGAATAGTGGTGGTTACCATGCCGCCCACAATCACGAGTGCCAAGGGGCGCTGCGCCTCTGAGCCAATTGAGGTCGAGAGCGCAGCAGGCAGTAATCCAAAGCCCGAGAGCATGGCAGTCATTAATACGGGTCTGACACGCAAAGCGGCGCCCTCCACCATCGAATCCTTCATGGCGCCATGTTCATTGGCTACGGTCTTATTGATAAAGGAGATGAGGATCACCCCGTCCTGAATCGCAATCCCAAAGAGCGATAAAAAGCCAAAAAATGCGGAGATGCTCAGGGTCTCGCCCGCCAAGTGCAGCGCGATTACCCCGCCAATCGCGGCAAAGGGCACGTTAATCATGACAATCACCGCATCCCGGAAATTACCAAAAGCACTCACCAAGAGTAGGAAGATTCCGAGCAGAGCCAAAGGCACGATCACCATCAGTTTGCTTTGCGCCTGTTTCATTTGATTGAATTGGCCATCCCAACTGATCGAGTAGTTTGCGGGCAATACGACATTTTGTTCGACTAAGAATTGAGCATCTTCAACCGCACTACCCAAGTCGCGTCCGCGCACACTGAACTTAATGGCAATGTAGCGCTTGCCGGCTTCACGGTAGATAAAGAAAGGTCCATCGCTAAGCTCAATCTTCGCGACCATCGAAAGCGGAATTCTTTTTCCGCCGGGGGCATCAACCAGTAATTGCGATATGTCGGATACATCATTGCGACTGGCTTCGCTCAGGCGAACGGCAATACCAAAGGTTTTTTCGTCTTCCAGTAAGTTCGTGATTGCAGCGCCGCCAATGGCATTCGCAACCACCGTCTGAATATCGCTGACATTAATGCCATAGCGCGCTGCGCGCTCGCGATCAATCTGAATGTTCAGTGTGGGCTGGCCCAATTCCTTGAGAATGCCTTCGTCGGCTACGCCGCGGACGTGCCTAATTTGCTCGAGCACTTCTTTGGCTTTAGCATCGAGCACTTCTAAATCAGCGCCATAGATTTTGACGGAGTTCTCACCCTTCACGCCGGAGAGTGCCTCATTGACGTTGTCCTGAATGTATTGTGAAAAGCTGTAATTGGCGCCGGGAATTTGATTCAGGACGCCTTCCAGTTTATGAATCAATTCTTTCTTACTACTTCCCTTTGGTAGCTTATCGGGCGACTTCAGATAAAGACCAAACTCGATATTAAATACCCCAGTAGAGTCCGTGCCATCATCGGGCCGGCCAATTTGCACCGCCACTTTATCGATTTCAGCTTGTTTAATGAAATTCTCACGCAATTGATTGGCAACTTTAATTGAGTAGTCGAGGTCGACCGTATTGGGCAGCGTCACCCGCAACCAAATATTGTTTTCTTCGAGGGTCGGTAAAAAAGCCGTGCCCAAACGGGTGACACTCAGCAGAGTGAGGCCAAGAATAAAGACCGCGACTGCCACAATCGTTCTGGGGCGATCCATCCAGCGGCGCAATAAAGGCTTGTATCCCTCAATCAAGCGGGTAATAAAACTGGGCGGCTTATGCCCCATGGTCTCGCCAAAGATCAAGGAAATCATGGCCGGTAAAAAGGTCAGGCTCAAAATCACCGCAGCGATTAAGGCAAAGCCCATCGTAAAGGCCATCGGCTTAAAGATGATGCCCTCGACTCCGCCCATAAAGAATAGCGGCGAGTAGGCCACGATGATGATGCCGGTGGAATAGATCATTGCCCGCTGCACTTCGCTGGTGGCTAGAATAATGGCTTGGTTCAGGCGCTTGCCGCCCTTCTCCAAGTGCCGCATCACGTTTTCCGTCAGAATGACGGCGGCATCTACTATCAAACCAAAATCAATGGCCCCTAAGGAAATGAGGTT
>JBIPON010000123.1:0-5076 GCA_044379065.1 Polynucleobacter sp.
TGGAGAGTCGCCATCATGTGGCGCACCGAAGGAGCAAATACTAAGCTGGGCTTAGTGTGAATCTCTCAGGTATCAGGGACAGGGGGAGCGGCAAGCGTGCAATCAGCGAGTCTGATTGCATGGCGCTATTAGGAGCCCTGTAATGACACGTTATTCCGGTTAATTCAGTGAATTGATTTTGGAGCATTGGCCACTTAATTGGTCACCACTACAACCTACTGAATGAAAGTAATTCCCATGTCGAATCCATATGCACACGAAGCTCCTTACCACCCAGGTTATGAGGATGCCTCATTTAAAAACGAAGTATCCCCACAAATTGCAGAGTTAAATGAGTACCGCAAAATGAGTGCCCGGCACCTGCAGTTCTCTAATACCATCGTGCAGTTCTGTAAGTCGGATTTAAACCACCATGCCCAGCAAGGGCAGGCAAGAGGCTAAGCAAGGTAGCAAACCAGAAGATGGATTGCAAACCACCTACGGGTGGTTTTTTCATGGCGATGTACTATAGCAATTCATTATCCCTTAAGACAAAGCATGCTTATCGTCACAACCCTGATCGCTTGCATTTTGGCAGCACTCTTTATTCGCTTATCGTTTGGCGTTATTCGCCTGCGGCGACAACATAAAGTCGGTCTGGGCAGTGGTGGTGTTGATGATTTAGAGCGTGCGATTCGTGCCCAAGCCAACTTTGCTGAATACGTGCCAATTGCATTAATACTCATGGCTTTCCTCGAGTTCAATGGTGCTCCACTGTGGCTCATTGCTATTCTTGGTATTGCCTTCGTGGTTGGCCGAGTGATTCATGCCAAAGGAATTAATCAGCCGCCACCGCACTTTAGCAATCGCGTCATCGGCATGAAATTCACGATCACGACCTTAATTATGTTGGTGGTATTCAATCTCGCCTGGTTGCTGTTGCAGCTCTGGCCATAGGAAAATATATGCAAATAAAGCGCTGTTGCTTTGCCTTAGCCTGCTGTGTAGCCCTTCCACTTTTATACGGGTGTGCCACCACCAACTATGGTGATAATCAATTTAAGCTCAGTATGGCGAGCTCAGGCAAAGACGTCATGTGGGTGCCAACCAAAGTGGAGATGGCCGATCAAATGCTCGTGCTCGCGCAAGTACGCAAAGGGGATCTGGTGTATGACTTGGGCTCAGGCGATGGCGTTATTCCGATTGAGGCAGCAAAAAAATACCAGGTGCGTGCAGTCGGCATTGAGTACAACGCTGATTTAGTCAAGCTATCCCAGCGCAATGCAGAGCGGGCTAAAGTCGAAAGCCTTGTCACATTTAAGCAGGGGGATATTTTTGTTGAAGATTTTTCAAAAGCCACTGTGCTGACTTTATATCTCGGCGAAAACCTTAACACCAGACTCATGCCCACTATTCTAAAAATGCAAGCAGGCACGCGCGTGGTTTCCAATACATTTCGAATGGAGTCGTGGACACCGGATCAGGAAGTGCGCATTTCTAATGGAGAAATGGCCTATCTTTGGATTGTTCCTGCCAATATTGATGGTAGCTGGCAATGGAATGGCCCATCTGGACTAAGCGATCTTCGCCTCGTGATTCGCCAGAAGAAGCAATACGTAGATGGAACGCTATATCAGGGCAAAAAACGAATAGCGCACTTTGAAGACGGCCGTATTCGCGGATCGGATCTGGAGTTTGCCTTTGCTTACCAAAATACAAACTATGCGTTTAAAGGCAAGATCAATGGGCCAAGTATGACGGGCATCTTAAACAATAACCCTGCATTACCCGTCAACGCTAGACGGTAAGAGCAGACTTTAGATATAAGCATTTTTCTACACCATCACTAGACTAGACGTGTTTAACTTCAACCAATTAACACTGCCTTTGATTCAGGCCCCAATGGCTGGTGGTATTACCACACCCCAATTGGTGGCGGCAGTTGCCAATCATGGAGGAGTTGGAAGCTTTGGTTTTGCCTACAGTGCGCCAGAAAAGATTCATGCTGATTTGGTAATGGCCCAGTCACTGACCAGCGGACCCATTAACGCTAATTTTTTTGTGTTCGGTCCAGTTGACTTGCCAAGCGATCAGATACAAGCTCAAGCCTTGGAGGCTTTGCGTTCGCTGGGTGTAGGTAGCGTGCAATCACTCACCATTCCAGTAGAGCCCTTCTATCCCAATCTGATGGATCAGCTCGAGCCTATTTGGAAGACTCGACCGGCAATTCTGAGCTTTCATTTTGGCGTACCGCCGGATGGTGTTATCGCAAAAGCCCATGAGCTCGGAATTGCGGTCGGTATTAGCGCCACTAGCCTGACGGAAGCCCTAGCTATTGAATCGGCTCATGCGGATTTTATTGTTGCTCAGGGAATCGAAGCCGGAGGGCATCGAGGCCAATTTGATGAGCTGGCCAAAGATGAGGCCCTGAGCACCTTAGCGCTTACAGCTCAACTGGCTAAACATTGCCGTATCCCGATTATTGCCGCAGGCGGCATCATGAATGGGGTCGATATACAAGCGGCGCTTGCTAAGGGTGCGCAGGCAGCGCAACTCGGAACGGCATTTTTGTGTTGCGATGAAGCAGGGACTCCGCCTAGCTATCGCCACTATTTATTGCACAAACAAGATAGACCAACAACGCTAACAAAAGCCTTTTCTGGGCGAGTAGCGCGCGGTCTTGAAAACACCTTCATACGGACCATGCAAGCACAAACTACATTGCCTTTTCCTATCCAAAATACCCTGACGGGACCTCTACGCCAGTGGGCTGTGTCACAGCACGATGCGGAATACCAAAGTCTTTGGGCAGGCACAGCTTATGCACAGATTCGGAGCATGCCAACAAAAAACTTGATGCAGCAATTGCGTAATGAGATTCAGGGCACCCAGTTTGAGCGGTGACTCAGAAAAATGCAGTAAGCCCTAGAACTATAGGCACTTTAAAGTCCTGCACAGACTGGTAAGATGAAATACGTCCTGCAATTACTACTAAGAAAGTATTCAAACTCATGCCGCATGACGTCGGCTTAATTGCCATTCTTGCCATTGGCTTCGGCCTTGCCCTTGTGCTGGGCATGGCAGTCTCGTACTTAAAAATGCCGCCCTTGGTTGGGTATTTGTTGGCAGGCGTCATGATCGGCCCGGCTACGCCGGGTTTTGTGGCCGACATCAGCTTATCGACGCAGCTTGCTGAAATAGGGGTAATGCTATTGATGTTTGGGGTCGGCCTACATTTTTCAATTAACGACCTCTTGTCAGTGAAGAAGATTGCAATCCCTGGCGCATTATTTCAAATGTCGGTAGCTACTGCCTTGGGGTTTTTTATAGGCAGCTGGTGGGGCTGGTCCTTTCTGGGCTCAATCGTATTTGGTCTCAGCCTCTCTGTTGCCAGTACGGTAGTGCTGCTGCGCGCACTCGAAGCAAAAGGCTTATTAGAAACACCAAACGGCAAAATCGCCGTCGGCTGGCTCGTCGTCGAAGACCTAGTGATGGTGCTGGCCTTGGTTTTATTGCCCGTCATGGCCGATATTTTTCATACCCAGCCAATGGGGGGTACTGACAAAAATCAAATGGATGTATTGCAGGCAGTTGGGATTACTTTAGCCAAAGTAACGGCATTTATTGTATTGATGTTGGTGGTGGGTAAGCGCCTTCTGCCTAAAATTCTATGGCTGGTGGCAAAAAATGGATCACGCGAGCTCTTTACGCTTGCCGTCATCGCGGCAGCCATCGGAATTGCATTCTTAGCAGCTTCGCTTTTTGACGTTTCATTTGCCTTGGGCGCCTTCTTTGCCGGAATGATGCTCGGTGAGTCTGAATTAAGTAAACGTGCTGCAGATGAGTCACTGCCATTGCGCGATGCGTTTGCAGTTCTCTTTTTTGTTTCGGTTGGCATGCTTCTTAATCCCGAAATTGTCTGGAACGAACCGCTCAAATTGCTGATAGTAATTTTGATCATTACGGTTGGCAAAACATTGGCTGCCGTAGCTTTTGTTCTGCTCTTCAAATATCCGCTCAATACAGCAATGACCGTCGGTATTAGTTTGGCGCAAATCGGTGAGTTCTCCTTCATCTTGGCAGGCATGGGTTTAGCCATGGACTTAATACCGAATGAGGCATACAGCCTCATTCTGGCAGGGGCGATTATTTCGATTGCGATGAACTCCTTTCTGTTTGGTGGCATTGCTCCCGCAATCGAGTGGACACGTAGGCGCTCAGCCCTTGCCCGTAGGCTAGATCAGCGGATTGACCCGCTGGCATTATTGCCCGCCACGGTCAATCAATCGCTTCTGAGTGGTCAGGTTGTGATTGTGGGCCATGGTCGGGTTGGAAAAAGCCTTTTTCAAAAGTTGCGAGCAAAGAATATTGCGTGTGTGGTGGCTGAGATGGATCGCGCTGTGGTGCAAGGATTACGTACACAAAACATCCCCGCTGTTGTCGGCGACGCAGCCGACCCCTTTGTGTTGATTCAGGCACATATTGCCCAAGCAGCAATCTTGGTAATTGCAACTAAAGATGCAATGGATATTGGCAAGATGGTAGAGACAGCTAGAGCGCTCAATCCGAATATTGCTATTTTTATTCGCGCAGAAGATAGCGACGCAATTATGATTTATGAAAAAGAGGGTTGGGGTAAGTCATTTACTGCAGAGGAAGAGTTAGCAAATCGCTTGAGCACCGAGGTAATACAAGCGCTTCAACAGGCGCACTAAGTAAACACATTATTTTTGTAGTGGGAAAAAATGAAGAGCGTAATTGCAATACACAGCAACAATCAGGTTCACTGGGTGGGCGATGGATTTCCGGTGCAGACTTTGTTTTCATATCAGTCGATGGGCGAAGAGCTGAGTCCATTTTTAATGCTGGATTATGCAAGTCCAACACGCTTTCCCCCGGCCACGACAGCAAAGGGTGTTGGCCCGCATCCCCACCGCGGGTTTGAGACGGTCACGATTGTTTACGGAGGGGAACTTGCGCATAAGGACTCGGCCGGTAATAGCGGCAGGATTGGTCCAGGTGATGTGCAGTGGATGACAGCAGGCGCAGGAATTTTGCACGAAGAAATGCACTCGGCGCAATTCACGCAGCAAGGGG
>JBIPON010000124.1:0-5059 GCA_044379065.1 Polynucleobacter sp.
GGTAAAGCCCGCGATCTAAAAAAGCGAGTATCCAGCTATTTTCAAAAAACTACATTATCGCCGCGCATTGAGCGCATGGTGAGCCGCATTGCGCGCTATGAGACTACCGTAACTCGAACCGAATCCGAGGCCTTGATTTTGGAGAACAACCTCATTAAAGAGTTGGCGCCTCCTTTCAACATTTTGTTTCGCGACGATAAGTCCTACCCCTATGTGATGCTGACAGGACATACTTTCCCGCGCTTGTCGTCTTACCGCGGCAAAGTGGATCGGCGTAACCGCTATTTTGGACCCTTCCCGAATTCATGGGCAGTTCGAAACAGCGTACAGATTTTGCAGAAAGTATTTCGCTTACGTACCTGCGAAGACACCGTCTTTAAAAATCGTACACGGCCCTGTTTGCTGCATCAAATTCACCGCTGCAGTGCGCCATGCGTTGGCATGTTGACTGCCGGGCAATATGCGAGTGATGTAAATCAAGCAACCCGCTTTTTGGAAGGGGATCACGGGAGAGTGTTATCAGAGCTCGAGCGTGAAATGCTGCTCCACAGTGATGCATTGGATTTTGAGATGGCCGCGGTCATGCGCGATCGAATTGCTGATCTATCTAGCGTGCTACAACAGCAATCGATGGATACCGTTGCCGATGGCGAAGGTGATGTTGATGTCTTAGCAACAGCCGAACTGGAGGGAATGATTTGCGTCAATTTGGCGATGGTACGCGGAGGTCGGCATTTGGGCGATCGCGCTTATTTTCCGAAGAATCTGCGGTCGGCAGCAGGCGAGCTACCTAGTCCTGTTGAAATTTTGGAGGCATTTATTCAGCAGCATTACTTGGATGGTGAAGCCAGCAACGCCAATCTAATACCAAGCGTCATTATTTTGAATCATGCTATTTCCTCTAGCGAAGAGCCGGCGCTTTTGCAAGATAGCTTAAATGTACAAGCAGGAAAAAAGATTACCTTTTTGTACCAGCCCCAAGGCCAGCGTCGTCACTGGCTTGGTATGGCCGAGGGTAATGCCAAGATTGCTTTGGCCAAGCGCTTGGTTGAAGCCGGTGGCCAACTAGCCAAGGCGCGTGCCTTGCTAGATGTCCTCGGCTTAGACATCGATGGTGTGGAGCAATTGCGCGTCGAGTGCTTTGATATCAGCCATACCTCCGGCGAAGCAACTCAAGCCTCCTGCGTGGTGTACGCAAAAAATGAAATGCAATCGAGCGAGTACCGTCGCTTCAATATCAACGGCATTACACCCGGCGATGATTATGCAGCCATGCGGCAGGTATTGCAGCGCCGCTATGCTAATTACCAAGAAATTCCGCCAGAAAAAATGCCACAGCTCATCCTGATTGACGGCGGTAAAGGTCAAGTTGAAATCGCCCGCCAAGTGTTTGCAGAGCTGGGTATGGATCTTGGATTAATTGTGGGTGTCGCCAAAGGCGAGGCCCGTAAGGTCGGCCTCGAATCCCTGATCTTTGCCGATGGCCGCCCATCACTCGAGCTTGGGCGCGAGAGCCTGGCACTGATGCTGATTGCACAAATACGGGATGAGGCACATCGTTTCGCCATTACTGGAATGCGGGCAAAGCGTGCAAAGGCACGTACCGTCTCGCGTCTCGAAGAGATTGAGGGAATCGGTGCAAAACGACGCCAAGCCTTACTGGCCCGTTTTGGAGGGCTGCGCGGTGTCTCCAATGCCAGCATGGAAGAGCTAGCAACGGTAGATGGTATTTCTGTGACCTTGGCGGAGCAGATTTACCAGCAATTACATTAAGCAAGACTGGTGCCTTCGGTTATCCTAGTGCCATGCCGTTTAATCTCCCCATCGCCTTAACGTGGCTGCGCGTCGCAGCGATACCGCTCTTGGTCACTATTTTTTATCTGCCTGCGAGCTGGCTCAGCATGCCAGAAAAAAATGCATTGGCCACTGGACTTTTTATCTTTGCCGCTTTGACCGATTGGCTCGATGGCTATTTAGCCCGCCGCATGAAACAAGAATCGGCTTTTGGTCAATTTTTAGATCCCGTCGCCGATAAGTTAATCGTCGCAGCAGCTTTACTCGTGCTCTTGAATATGGACCGGGTGCAAGTATGGGTAGCACTGGTCATCATTGGTCGTGAAATTACCATCTCTGCATTGCGGGAGTGGATGGCGCAAGTCGGTGCGAGCAAAAGCGTGGCAGTGCATATGGTTGGTAAATTAAAAACTACCGCACAGCTAGTAGCAATTCCATTCCTGTTATTCAATGGTACGCTCTTTGGTTGGTTGAATGCCGCTTTAATTGGTACGTGGTTAATCTGGGTGGCAGCATTTTTAACCCTTTGGTCCATGTTCTATTATTTGCAAAAAGCACTGCCCCAATTGCTTGGCAAGTCGGACTAGGGCCTTGATTGCATAGGACAGAAGGGCTGTAAATTTCACAAAGGGCAACAAATAGGGCGCTGAGTCCAATAGTTTGCTAAACTGTTGCCCTGTTATGCGGGAATAGCTCAGCTGGTAGAGCGATACCTTGCCAAGGTATAGGTCGGGAGTTCGAACCTCCTTTCCCGCTCCAAGTTCGATGGGAAGCCCTGAAAAGCTTCCCATTTTGTTTCAAAGTATGTGGCGCGTTGGCCGAGTGGTTAGGCAGGAGCCTGCAAAGCTTCGTACGGGGGTTCGATTCCCTCACGCGCCTCCAGCGGCTTTTAATGAGGCCTTGGATCTATTGACCTGCAGGTTACTTACCCTACAATATGACTATTGCTGATTCCAACGGACGGATGCTCTAATCATGACAACAACACCCAAGTTAAAAAGTAATGCTGCCTCAGCCATTGCGGTGAGCCTCTTTTTGTTACTAGGCGGTTGCGCATCTTCGGGTGGCTCTCCTAGCGGCACGCCAGATGAAGTCAATGAGATTCAGGCACAGCTTTTGGGTGATATGCCGCTTCCAGCGGGAGCCCGCATTCTGGGTGCCGATTCTTTGATTATCGGCCGTGGCGACAATTGGGTTGGTCGGGTTGTGCTCAATGGCCTTCAAAGCTCAACCGATATTTATGCTTTTTTCCAGGCAGAGTATCCAAAGGCAGGTTGGACTACCGTAACAGCTGTTAAATCGAAGACTAGTATTTTGGTGTTTACCAAAGGCGAGAGAACCTCGACGGTTGAGATCAATGAAGGCTCTTTGACGGGGCCTAAATCGATCATCATCATTACCGCTTCGCCTAAAAATGCAAACGTTATCGCGCCAAGCAAGCGCTAAGGTCAGCAGCCTTTGAGTTAGAGGCCGTTTGCCCGAATCAAGCCAACGGCCTGACCTTCAACCGCAAAGTTGGGCTGCCTTGCATCTACGGTGATATTTTTGAAGTCCGGGTTCTCGGCTTGCAGCTCAATCACCATGCCATGGCTGCCTTTTTTCTGTAACCAGCGTTTAACAGTGACCTCATCATCAATGCGAGCCACCACAATATCGCCATTACGCACCTCGGTTGTCTTGTGTACAGCCAAATAATCGCCATCCAAAATACCAGCGTCGCGCATGCTCATACCTTTTACTTTTAGCAAGTAATCCGCTCCTTTGGTAAACAGGCTGGGGTCAATAGGGACGTGCTTTTCAATGTGCTCCACAGCCATGATAGGCGAGCCCGCTGCAACGCGACCAATTAATGGAAGTGTGAGCTGCTGAAGTGCCCCAGAAGGCAGTGACATTTGTTGTGATCGGTCTAATAGAAAAGGGTGGCTGTGCTGCTGCGCTATGCGGATGCCGCGCGAGGTGCCTGGCGTCAGCTCGATGTAGCCTTTCCGAGCTAGGGCGCGCAAATGTTCCTCCGCCGCATTGGCCGAGGCGAATCCAAGGCAGGTAGCAATTTCAGCACGGGTCGGCGGTAAACCGCTTTCCTGTATCGCCGATGTAATCAAGGCCAAAATTTCTGCCTGGCGGGGCGTTAACTTGGGTAAATCGAGCAATTCAGCTGTGTTTATGTCCATGCTGTGATTGTATACAGTATTTTTGTTATTTCAAGAGGTTTTGTTAAATGGATAATGGATTCATGAAATCCCCCAATCAGCACATTTTGGTTATTGGTATGGGCGGCACGATTGCCGGTCTTGCCCAGGATCCAGAAAATCCATCCGCCTACCAAGCCGGCCAGGTTCCAATCGAAACCCTCATTTCTACCGTGCAGCCCAGTAATGGGGTCGCGCAGTGTGAAATCCGTACAGAGCAGCTCGCCAACATCGATAGCCGAAACTTAAGTGAAAGCCACTTAACCCAGCTTGGCCATGAGGTACGGGCAGCACTGGATAATCCGATGGTTCTTGGGGTGGTGATAACCCACGGTACCGACACGATTGAGGAGACTGGACTCTTTTTGGATGCCATTTGCAGTAAGCAGGCCGAGCGTCTAGGCAAGCGCGTTATTTTGACTGGGGCAATGCTGCCGTCGAACCATCCCCAAGCAGATGGCCCACTCAATTTGCAAGCTGCCCTGCGTTGGGCTCAGATGGATCTTGAGACATGCCCAGCCGGTGTCTTTGGGATCTTTGCTGGCTGGACTTGCTTGGCGCGCGAGCTGGCTAAGCGCCACACCAGCGACCTCAATGCGCCGCTGCGCGATTCACCCAGCAGCCCGGTTCACTTGATTAACCCCTCCTGGTTAGCGCGGATTCGGCGCATACAGGTAGATTCGGGTCCAGACATGCCTATTCCAGCGGAGGATGCTTGGCCTTGGGTTGAAATCCTCACTAGCCATGCTGGTGCCAAGCCAGAAACGATTCTGCATTGGCTTAGTCAGCCAATTCAAGGGGCGGTAATTGCAGGCACGGGTTTGGGCGGAGCGCCTGCCGCATGGTTAAAGCCCCTGCATAGGCTGGCTGAGAATGGCATAGCGATTGTTAGGGCATCTCGTGTCGGCGCTGGTCTTGTACACCCTCATTTGCCGGAAATGGACCCCAGTGACTGGGTGGCTGCACGCAGCTTATCGAGCCCTAAGGCCAGAATTGCCTTGCAATTAGCCTTATATGCTGCTGCAAAAGCCAAGCAGGACGGTAAATCTATGACTTGGCAGGATTTTTTTGCTAGA
>JBIPON010000125.1:0-5038 GCA_044379065.1 Polynucleobacter sp.
AGTCGCTGAAATAGATTTAGGCTTGGGCGTGAGAATAAATACGCCAGTGGAATGCCCGCAAACACGATTGCGATTGCAGCTAACTCCAGAAAGAGGACTGCGCTATCGCTCATTGAATCTTTTCACCCGCCTTATTTACTTTGAGCAACTTCTCTAGATCCTTGCGCATTCCAGCAAACTCTTTTGGATCGGCGGTGACGGCAAATTGCATCATTTTTTCCCCAAACGGATTGAGGAGCTGAATATCCTTGCCGCCTTGTCTGGCATTGAGCCAATCGGTCCACTGCGCTTTTTCTGCGGCGGCTGTAGGTGCATTCACAATAAAAAACCCGGCCGTCTGCTCATCATATGCCCGCTTAACTTGCGGATCGACTGGCATTCCATCGGTTACCACCCAAACTAATTGCGTACGTGGACTTTGCTTACCGAGTGCAACGCGTACCTGACGCATTAAAAATAAGGCTTGCAAACATGCTTCATTTTGACTGACGCACTCAGCGGCAGGACGCGCAACCAAGAGCGTCCACTTTCCCTCTAGGGGCAGATTAAACCATGCCGATTGGGCCTGCTCTGGAGGCGTAATCAAGCGGCCGTAATTGGTTTTCCCGCCTTCTGGCTTTAAAACATAAAACGTAAAGTAAGAGGCAATCACCGGTAGAGCGCACGCAAACAGGAGTAGTAGCATTTGAATGCGGCCACGGCGAGTTTGTGCGTTTGGTATCGGTGCCTCATGTTGCGCCGCCGGTATCAACAGCTCTTTATCTTCCACTATCGTTCTACCTTTTTGTTGTTTGGCGAATTCGCAGCAAGCCATGAATCAACCAAAATAAGAAGGCACTCAGCGCGAGTGCAAACCACTGGAATGCATAAGCATAATGGCGTTCGACGCCGCTTGCTGCTGCAGTCCAATTACGCATTAAGCCATCCTTTTCGGAATCACCAATTTGCTTCAAAACAAAGGGGATTTGTTGCCACCGATGGCGCTCCGCCTCCTTAGGTAGATCCAGATTTTGCTGTATCCGCACTGGCCCACTGCCACTCATTCCACCATCTCCTAACTCAAAAACGCGGTCAGGCTGGGCAATGCCGATTCCTTCAATGCGCAACGCAGCACTGGGGGTATTGATTGGTGGTAGCGCTAAGCGATCTTCTCGATTGCGAGGCGCCCACCCCCGCTGAACCCAAATCACGGTGTTCTCCATACCGGCCACCTGAAACGGCATCAGCACATAGAATCCGGACTGACCTGAGCCCGCTTTCGATGCCGGCGTTCCTGGCTGTGGGCGGTTATCCAACCAAATCGCCTGATCGGCTAAAAACGCACCCTCTACAACTAAGCGGCGACTATCTGCTTCGGCCAAAGTCCATTGCGGTTTTGTATTCAGATTCAGCGGTGGCAGCGCAATCTGGGATGCGAGTTTTTCTGCTTTCTCAATCTTTCCACCGGCACGGCTCATTTGCCAAAGGCCCGCACCAATACCAATTGATACAAGCACTACCATGGCAATGGTTGGAATCGCGCGATTGCGTAGCAAGCCAGAAAGAATATTCAATGGTAGGATTCGCTTATGAAATGGATCATGCCTGCTGCCCTTTTACTGATTATTGCGAGCCTAGGCTCGGCTTTGTATTACATGATGAAGGACAAAGGCAATAGCTCTCGGATGGTTCATTCACTCATGCTACGCATCGGTCTATCGATTGCTCTTTTTTTGGGCATTTGGCTTGCTTATTCTTTAGGCTACATCCAGCCCACCGGAATCAAAATCGGCCAATAAACTTGGCCGATTTCGTCTTCGATTGAACTTGCCATTACTGGCTAGTTCATCCCGCCCTTACATCCAATAGATGACGACGTAGAGTCCAAGCCAAACGACGTCAACAAAGTGCCAATACCATGATGCGCCTTCAAAGGCAAAGTGGTTATCGGCAGTAAAGTCACCGCGGATGGCTCTGCGCAAGACAACAGCCAACATCAATGCGCCTAAGAAGACGTGAAATCCATGAAATCCCGTCAACATAAAGAAGGTTGAGCCGTAAACGCCTGATGTTAATTTTAGATTTAAGTCTTGGTAGGCATGCATGTACTCATAAACCTGGAAGCCCAAGAATATCGCGCCCAAAAATACGGTTGCTGCGAGGCCCCATACAGCATGCTTTTGGTTGTTCTCACGAATGGCGTGGTGCGCCCAGGTAACCGTGACGCCCGAACTCAACAAGAGCAAGGTATTAATGGTTGGAATCGGCCATGGACCAATGGTTGAAAACTGCTCTACTAAGCCAGCAGGGCCATCGTTTGGCCATACTGCCGTAAAGGTAGGCCAGAGCAATTTACTTTCAATATCGCCCAGCCAAGGCATTGAGATGCTGCGCGCATAAAACAATGCGGAGAAGAAGGCGGCAAAAAACATAATCTCCGAGAAGATAAACCAGCTCATCGACCAGCGATAGGACACATCGACGTTAATACTGTTTTTACCTGAATTGGACTCGGCAATTGCATCGCCAAACCACTTGTACAGCACGAAGAGAACATACACAACACTAGCAATCGTTAGCGGGGCACCCCATGAATAGCCGTTTACCCAGCCAGTCATGCCGCCTCCAAAACCCAATAGGCCAATGCTAGCCATCGCGGGGTGCCTGGATAAACTAGGAACGAAATAGTATGGGGTTGAATTAGACGACATTGTGCTCTCTCTATTTACTCGAAATTAGTATTAACTTGATACAACCATTCTTACAATTAACAACAAGACAGCCATAAAAACAACTGCCCCTAAAATTCCAGCAAGGATGATGTGCACAAAACTCAAACTGGCCGCATCATCTTGTAAACCTGACTGCTTACGTACCCCCAAAAATCCCCACATCACTGCCTTCATCGACTGCAGAAAACTACTTTGCTTTTTCATAAGGCGGTCTTCACTGCTTGCGGCGTACTTGATCCAGCTGGCTTTATGCCCACACCCAGCTCAAAAAAAGTATAGGACAAGGTAATCGTTTTCACGTCTTTGGGTAAATTGGGATCGATCACAAAAACCACCGGCATATCGCGCATCTGGTGGGGGTTGAGCGTTTGCTGCTGAAAACAAAAACACTCCAACTTTGTAAAAAATTCGGTGGCGGCTTTGGGTGCATAACTCGGTATGGCCTGCGCCTCAACCGGGCGGTTTAGGTTATTCGATACCTTGTACACAATTTCTGCCATCTCGCCAGGATGCACTTCGAGGTAATTCTTGACCGGCTTAAATGAAAATGGCCCACGGCTATTGGAGTCAAACTCAATGGTGACAGTACGCGAATAATCGACTTGGGTATTTTCTGGCTTGGTTGCCCCATGCGCACGCACACCATAATTATTCTTATTGGTCACGACGTTGATGCCAGTGACTTCACAGAGTGCTTTATAAAGCGGCACTAAAGCATAGCCAAAACCAAACATCAATACAGAAGCGAGCAATAGCTTCAACAAAATTTGACGATTGATGGTTTTGATATTGGCCATAATTTTTTAGGCTTTAGCCCAACATCACCCGCTTCATCACAATGCCCATAAAGAAAACAAAGGCGACGCTGAGCATAATCAGACCCAAGCGGCGGTTACGCGCTGCCTGGGCTGATTTATACATATCCTTGGTTTCCTGGGGCACGGTAGTAATTAACTGACCTTAGGAGGTGTTTCAAAGGTGTGGTGTGGTGCTGGTGAAGGCACAGTCCACTCCAGGCCCTTAGCGCCATCCCATGGGCTATCAGACGCCTTGATGCCATGACCGCGGTAAGCAGGCATCACAACAAACAAGAGGAAGTACACCTGCATCAAACCAAAGCCCAGGCCGCCAATCGATGCAATCATGTTGAAGTCAGCAAACTGCGTTGGGTAATCGGCATACCGGCGTGGCATACCTGCAAGGCCCAAGAAGTGCATTGGGAAGAAGGTGAGGTTGAAGAAAATCATCGAACCCCAGAAATGCACTTTGCCGCGGAACTCATCGGCCATGTAGCCCGTCCATTTTGGACACCAGAAGTAAAAACCAGCGAACATCGCAAAGAGGGAGCCGGCTACCAACACATAATGGAAGTGGGCCACAACATAGTAGGTGTCTTGTACGCCAATATCAATTGGGGCTATTGCCAAAATCAGACCTGTAAAGCCGCCCATCGTAAATACGAAAATAAAGCCAACGGACCACAACATGGGAGTCTCGAATGTCATCGAACCCCGCCACATGGTTGCAATCCAGTTGAAGATTTTGACGCCAGTCGGAACCGCAATCAGCATGGTGGCATACATAAAGAACAACTGACCGGTCACTGGCATTCCAGTGGCAAACATGTGGTGCGCCCAAACGATGAACGACAGAATCGCAATGGAGGCTGTTGCATACACCATCGAGCTGTAACCAAATAAGGTCTTTCTAGAGAACGCAGGAATCACTTCACTAATAATTCCAAACGCAGGAAGAATCATGATGTAGACCTCTGGGTGACCAAAGAACCAGAAAATATGTTGGTACATCACAGGGTCACCACCGCCGACAGCGGAGAAGAAAGAGGTGCCAAAGTGGCGATCGGTTAGGACCATCGTGATTGCGCCCGCTAATACCGGCATCACTGCAATCAACAAATAGGCTGTAATCAACCATGTCCATGCAAACATAGGCATCTTCATTAAGGTCATGCCAGGGGCACGCATGTTCAAGATGGTCACAATGATGTTAATCGAGCCCATGATGGAGGACGCGCCGAGTAAGTGCAGGGCGAAAATCGCCATGTCCATACCTGGACCCATCTGCAATGTCAGCGGAGCATACAAAGTCCAACCACCGGCTGGCGCTCCGCCTGGTGCTAAAAATGAACCAAACAACAAGATAGCTGCTACGGGCAAAATCCAGAAACTAAAGTTATTCATCCGTGCAAAGGCCATATCGGATGCGCCGATCTGCAATGGAATCATCCAGTTTGCAAAACCCACGAAGGCCGGCATGATGGCGCCGAACACCATCACTAAGCCATGCATGGTCGTTAACTGATTAAA
>JBIPON010000126.1:0-5033 GCA_044379065.1 Polynucleobacter sp.
GATCCTTTTTTCTGGTAAAGCCATCTTAATTAAGTTGGCTTATTCGTATGGAACAGATCCAGAGACCTTACTGGCCTTGCGCATGATCTTTGCCCTGCCCCTGTTTTGGGCCTTGTACTATTGGCAAGCGCGCAGTAAGCCAATGAGTCCCATATCCAAGCTTGATACGCTCAAAGTATGCGGTCTCGGATTTATAGGCTACTTTCTATCGAGTTACCTTGATTTTTTAGGGCTGCAATACATTTCCGTGGGGCTTGAGCGCATTATTTTGTACCTCACTCCTACGCTCGTTTTATTAATTTCTTTTTTTATTTTCAAGAAACAAATATCCAGAATTCAGTGGTTAGCACTGATCACTGGCTACATTGGTGTCACATTGGTTTTTATTCAAGATGTAGCAATCCTCGGTGGCAATGCCTGGCTAGGAATGGTCCTGGTTTTTGCCAGTACCTGTGCTTATGCGACCTATATGATTGGTTCTGGCGAGATGGTACGGCGCATTGGTAGCGTTCGCTTGGTTGTATTTGCTAGCTCTGCTTCAGCAGTATGCAGCATCATCCAAATTCTGTTTTACAACCCGAGCGCTATTTTTACCCAAGCACCCGAGATTTATGGGCTGAGCATCATTAATGCCAGCATCTGCACTGTTGTGCCAATGACCATGATCATGGTCGCCATCAATCGCATTGGCTCACCTTTGGTGGCGCAAGCTGGCATTGTTGGGCCGATTGCCACTATTTTTATGGGCTGGCTAGTGCTCTCCGAAACGGTCAGCTTACTTCAGTTGGGCGGTATGCTTATCGTCATCGTTGCGATGTGGCTACTCGTCAAAAATGATCCCACAGATAAAGCAGTTTTAGCCAAATCCACTGAAGTGGATGGCCGCTGAGCATTGGTATTGGGCAGTTGCTAAAATAAATAAAAAAGGATGAGAAAAATGACTGCAAGCACTCACGCTATCCCACAACAAAATTACGAATACGTCCGTAACGCACTTCTACAGCGGCACGAGATTGCATTCTTAGATGTGCGCGAAGAAGGTCCCCACGCAGAAGAACACCCCCTGTTTGCGGCTAACCTCCCGCTCTCTCGTATCGAATATGACGCCCATGCAAAGCTCCCCAGGCGCGATGTCCCCATTGTGACCATCGATGAGGGTGAAGGTTTTGCCGAATTGGCCGCACGCCGCCTGATGACATTAGGGTATACCGATGTATCGATATTCCAAGGTGGCATTCGGGCATGGGATGCAGCTGGCGGTGAATTATTTCGGGACGTCAATGTGCCCAGCAAGTCCTTTGGTGAACTTGTAGAGTCCAAGCGCCACACGCCATCCCTCTCAGCCGAAGAAGTAAAGCAACGCATTGATGCTAAGGAAGACATGGTAGTGCTGGATGTGCGCCGCTTTGATGAATACAACACCATGAGTATCCCTACGGGGATTAGCGTTCCCGGCGCTGAGCTGGTATTGCGTGTAAAGGAAATTGCGCCCAATCCAAAAACCCAGATTATTGTGAATTGCGCTGGTAGAACACGCAGTATTTTAGGTACACAATCCTTAATCAATGCGGGTATTCCAAACCCAGTTCATGCCCTGCGCAATGGCACGATTGGCTGGAAGTTGGCTGGACAAAGTTTAGATGTGGGTCAAACTCGGCGCTTTACTGATGTAGGGCCTGAAACTGCTGCAGAGGCAGCACAGCGGGCTCGCTCCGTCGCTGATCGGGCTAAAGTAAAACGTGCGCAGTTAAGTGATCTGAAGGAGTGGCAACAGCAGAGTGAACGCACCAGCTACTTTTTTGATACGCGCACCCCAGAAGAATATGAAGCCGGACACCTTCCCGGCTTTCGTTCTGTTCCAGGCGGGCAGCTAGTACAAGAGACCGAAATGGTTGCGCCAGTGCGGGGCGCTCGGATTGTTTTGGCTGACCCCAGCGGGGTTCGGGCGGACATGGCGGCATCGTGGCTTGCTCAGATGGCCTGGGATGTGTATGTTGTAGACGGCTTAAACGTCAGTGACTTGAGTGAGCGCGGCGCGTGGAAAAACCCCTTACCCTCTTTACCAACAGTAGAATATGTTGATGTAGCCACACTCGTTGGGCTACAGGAATCGAATGCAGATGTGCTGGTGGTTGATTTCAGTACCCATGCGTTTTACGTTCGAGGCCATATTCCCGGCGCCTGGTTTGCCCTCCGCTCCGAATTAAGCGAGGCATTGAAGTCGCTTCCAGCAGCAGGGCATTATGTGTTGACCAGTACGCCACCAGAGCTGGCTGTTTTCGCTGCTGCTGAAATGCAAGCCTACTCCAGTAAACGGGTGTCTGTGTTGCAAGGCGGTAATGCTGCATGGATCAAGGCTGGACACCCACTGGAGAAAGGTGAAACCCACCTCGCCTCACCTGCGCGCGATCGCTATAAACGCCCCTATGAAGGAACTAACATTGGCCCAGAGGCAATGCAGGCTTACCTGGATTGGGAATTCGGTTTAGTTGCTCAACTAGGCAAGGATGGCACCCACCACTTCTGGGTCTTATAAATAAAAACGCCACCCCAAGTTTAGGGTGGCGACGATTGCATTATTGATTAATGATCAGCAATAAAGACTAAAAGCCTACGCCTTCTTTTTAGCAGTCTTCTTGGCGGCAGGTTTTTTTGCTGATGCCCTTTTGGCTACTGTCTTTTTAGGTGCAGAAGGCTTCGAGCTGCCAGCACTGCTGCGACTAGATAAGCTGCTGATATTTTTTTCGGCCGCCTCAGCTGCTTCATTAATAACGCGCCGCCCTTCCTTAAATGCCTTTTCGCCGGCACGCGACAAGTCACGCGCCACTTTGGCTAAATGCTCACCACCGGCTGGCATTTTTTTCTCAACATCTTCAAGCCACCCAGAAAGGGATTCGCGCGCCTTCTCTAAATATTTTTCTGCCTCATCCGCAGCGTCATCGCCCATCTCGCGCAGCATACCCTTTACTTTCTTATGATAGACATGCATGCGATCAGCAGCAGCTTGGGTCGCCTCCTCCTGCAGGAGCTTCAAACTCTCAAGGTCATTTTTGGCTGCTGTTTTAGCAAAGCGCAAGGCATGGTCCATATTGTGCTTTAGCTCATTGGCATGGTGCTCGCTCAGTTGCTTGGCGGTATCGAGTAATTTATGCGAAAGTGCAAACAGCTCTTTTGCTTTTTTTTGCTGCCACTCTTGAATGTCTTTTTGGTTCATTGCAGATCCTTTCGGGAGTCGTGATTTTTATAAAGCTTCACCTACCACTCTAAACCGAAAGAAGCGTGCTGCCAACTGCGCGCAATTATGGGGAAGTCGGTTTTTTGACTTCCTGTTTATTTTGCCGGCAACGATCAGAGCAGTACTTCACTTCATCCCAGACCTTTTCCCACTTTTTTCGCCAATTAAAGGGCCTGCCACAGCAAACGCAGTCTTTGCTGGGCAGATCGCCTTTCTTACGCATACCCATGATTCATGTCCAAATGGGGTTTGCCATACCTTAATACCTTAGTTATAAGCTAAGGTAATCGGTGTAGCCTTTTTCGCCACCGCCATAAAAGCTAGCTCGATCGTATGGATTTAGCGGCGCATCTTGCGCAAAGCGCTCCGCTAAATCGGGATTGGCGATGTAAATACGTCCATAGGCAATGGCATCAGCAAGGCCCGCTTCCAATGCTGCTTCGCCGGATTCTTTGGTGTATCCGCCGGCACTAATGAACTTGCCATGAAACGCTTTACGAAACAGCCCCGATACATTAGGCGCATTCGCATCGACTTTGTCGTTACCGCCTGCAGTAGTAGCGCGTGGCTCGATCATGTGTAGGTATGCCAGGCCCAATGGATTGAGCTTGTCGATGACGGCCGTAAAGAGGGCCAATGGATCGCTATCGGCAATGTCATTGAAACTGCCATAGGGTGATAAACGAACACCAATCCGGTCATATGAAAATACCTCACTGACTGTTTTTAATACGTCGATTAGTAAGCGCAGGCGATTTTCAACCGAGCCGCCATATTGATCGGTGCGCTGATTGGTTTTGTCTTGTAAAAATTGATCCAGCAAATAGCCATTGGCTGCATGGACTTCGATGCCATCAAATCCTGCTTTTTTTGCATTGAGCGCCGCATTACGAAAATCAACCAGCAGCTGGGCAATATCGGCTTCGCTCATGGCTTTTGGGGTTTCATATTCGTGTAACTGCCAATCGGCGCCATAGGTTTTGCCAACAGGCGCTATTGCCGAAGGGGCGACAGGCAAGCCCTCGCTTGCATGCAATGATGAATGGGAAATCCGGCCAACATGCCAGAGTTGCGACACAATCAAACCACCTTTGGCGTGGACCGCTGCAACAATCTCTTTCCAAGCCTGCGTTTGCACTTCGGAATAAATACCCGGCGTGGCTGGATAGCCCTTACCTAGCGGAGAGATTTGTGTTGCTTCAGTAATGATCATGCCGGCACTTGCGCGCTGACTATAGTAAGTCTTGGCCAGCGGACTTGGCACATCACCATCAATGGCCCGCATGCGCGTCAGTGGCGCCATCACCAGGCGATTCTTGAGCGCCATGGCCCCCAGCGAAACTGGGGTAAGAAGTTCTAAGTGGGTCGACATGCGTACTTCCTTTGTATAAATGAATAAACCAAACAAAACTGATCGTAACAAGAATGCTGCTTGTCTGCATACCGGAGCAAAGACCGGTATTTAAGGGTACTCCATTTAAGCCATGTATTCTGTATGCCTAAATGGCATTTCTGACTTAAATAAGGGATGAATATGAAAACGTGGCAATGCATTGTGTGTGGATTTATATACGACGAAGCCAAAGGCCTTCCAGAAGATGGAATCGCGCCAGGTACCGTATGGGCTGATGTTCCAGCAAACTGGGAATGCCCTGATTGTGGCGTCTCAAAGTCCGATTTTGAAATGGTGCAAATTTAAATCGCTCTTCTTTTTTAGTGCATCACCATGATATTGATTAAAGGAGCATCGCTTTGAGCGAACATCAAGACCAAGTCCAACCGATCGTCATTATTGGTA
>JBIPON010000127.1:0-5028 GCA_044379065.1 Polynucleobacter sp.
AGCGAAGGAAACCATCTCTGCCGACATCTTGGAATTTACCTCGCGTCTGATTGAGCGCAAGCTGGACGAATTCGGTGTTGAGGTCAAAGTGATCGCAGCCTACCCTGGCCCGGTAGTAACCCGTTATGAAATCGAGCCAGCCATTGGTGTCAAAGGCAGTCAGATTGTCAATTTGTCGCGCGATCTATCGCGATCATTGGGTTTAGTTAGCTTACGCGTAGTGGAGACCATTCCAGGTAAAACCTGCATGGCTTTGGAGTTACCCAACCCCAGCCGCCAATCGGTTTACCTTTCGGAAATTCTCAGCTCACAGGTATACAACGACAACCATTCCTTGTTGACCTTGGCTTTAGGTAAAGACATTTCGGGTAGTCCGATGGTGGCGGATTTAGCTAAGATGCCGCATTGCTTGGTAGCGGGTACCACGGGCGCTGGTAAATCGGTCGGTATTAACGCCATGATTTTGTCGATCCTCTTTAAAGCCAAGCCCGATGAAGTGCGCCTAATCTTGATTGATCCCAAGATGTTAGAAATGGCGATGTACGACAAGATTCCGCATTTGCTGTGCCCCGTTGTGACTGACATGAAGCAGGCTTACAACGCGCTCAACTGGGCGGTCAACGAGATGGAGCGCCGTTATAAATTAATGAGTAAGTTTGGCGTACGTAATTTGGCGGGCTTTAATAAAAAGATTCTTGAGGCAGAAGAAAAAGGGGAGAAGCTCACCAATCCATTTAGCTTGACGCCGGATGATCCGGAGCCAATCTACAAAGCCCCTGTGATTGTGATTGTGATCGACGAGTTGGCCGACCTGATGATGGTCTCTGGCAAAAAGATCGAAGAGCTCATTGCACGCATTGCACAAAAGGCACGTGCAGCTGGCATCCATTTGGTGCTCGCTACACAGCGGCCTAGCGTGGACGTGATTACCGGTTTAATCAAGGCCAATGTACCGACGCGGATTTCATTTCAGGTGAGTAGCAAAATTGATAGCCGCACCATCCTGGATCAGCAAGGTGCAGAAGCATTACTGGGTATGGGCGACATGCTCTATATGGCGCCGGGCACTGGCTTACCAGTCCGTGTACACGGTGCTTTTGTGTCGGACGATGAAGTTCACCGCGTAGTGGAGTGGCTCAAAGAGAAAAGTGAAGCTAACTATATCGAGGGCGTACTCGAGGGTGCCGATGAGTCCAATATGGATGTGCTCAGTGGTGGCGGCAGTGGCGAAGCGGATCCACTTTACGATCAAGCCGTCGCAGTCGTTTTGGAGCATAAGCGTGCATCGATATCACTGGTGCAACGCCACTTGCGCATTGGCTATAACCGCGCAGCCCGTTTACTAGAGGATATGGAAAAAGCTGGCATGGTCTCCAAAATGAGCGGCAGTGGTAACCGCGAAATCCTTGTCCGCGGTTCTGAATAAGTTCATTTATGACGATGCGTTTTTTAAGTAGCGCCTTTTGCGCTCTCCTATTTGCAATCCCCAACAATTCGTATGCGCAAGATGCGCAAAGTGGCGTTGAGCAATTGCGGCAATTTGTACGCATATCTAAAACAGCCGAAGGGGAATTTGTGCAGCAGCAGTTGCGCGCTCCAAAACCAAATGAGACACAAGATAAAGGCCTCAAAGTCATCCGCAAAACGGAAGGGCGTTTTATATTCCAGCGTCCTGGCCGCTTTGTATGGGATACCAAAAAGCCCTTTGAGCAGCGTTTGATTGCCGATGGCAAGCAGCTCATTATGTGGGACAAGGATTTAAATCAAGCGACCTTTAGGCCTGCTGGACAGGTTTTAGCATCGACCCCGGCCGCCATCTTGTTTGGTGAAGGGGCGCTAGAGCAACACTTTGATTTGGAAGAGGGTGCTGAGCGCTCCGGTCTGCGCTGGGCCAATCTCAAGCCTAAAGTGAAGCCATCGGCTGGCAGCAACGACTTGCCCTATACCTCGATTGCCATTGGCATGAGCGGTGGCTTGCCTCGGGCTTTAGAGCTGATGGATGGCTTGGGTAGCGTGGTGCAGCTAAGCCTTACGCAAATTCAGCTCAATATTGCCTTGCCTGCAGGCACCTTTACCTTCACACCGCCTGCTGGCGCCGAAGTCTTGCGCTTAAAATAACGATTCGCACAAAAGCAAAACACCATGATCGATCCCCAACTCCTTCGCAAAGACATCACTGCGGTAGCATCGCGCTTAGCTACCCGTAAATTTATTCTGCCGGTTGAGCAATTCAACGCGCTAGAGGCCGAGCGTAAGCAATTGCAGTCGCGCACAGAAGAGTTGCAGGCCAAGCGCAACCAACTCTCCAAAACCGTTGGCATGAAAAAGGCCAAAGGTGAGGACGCTGCCGCAGAAATGGCTGAGGCCACCCAAGTCAATAGCGATATGGAGGCGGGCGCGAACCGCCTTGCTGTTTTGCAAACGGAGATCGCTGATTTTGTCTCGGGCATTCCGAATCTGCCCGATGAATCCGTACCCGTTGGCAAAGACGAAAAAGACAATCTGGAAATCAAGCAGTGGGGCACCATCCCAACTTTTGCATTTACTGTGAAAGACCACGTTGATTTAGGTGCACCCCTTGGGCTGGATTTTGAATCCGCTGCCAAGATCAGTGGCTCACGCTTTGTAGTACTCAAAGGACAGCTTGCAAAATTGCACCGTGCCTTAGCCCAATTTATGCTGGATGTACACACGGGGCAACATGCCTACGAAGAGTTGTACGTTCCTTTTATGGTGAACGCTGCTTCGATGCGCGGTACCGGCCAGTTACCCAAGTTTGAAGAAGATCTATTTAAAGTCCCACGCAAAATTGGCGAGGGTGAAGAGGGTAGCGCGGAGCGCATTGAAAACTTTTATTTAATTCCGACGGCGGAAGTGCCGGTCACGAATTTAGTGCGCGACACCATTACTGCAGCAGAAGCCTTACCACTGAAGTACGTTGCCCATACTCCGTGCTTTCGGTCAGAGGCCGGTAGTTATGGCCGTGATGTGCGCGGCATGATTCGCCAGCACCAGTTTGAAAAAGTGGAGCTGGTACAAATCGCCAAACCCGACGAATCCATGCAACTGCTAGAAGAATTAACCCGGCATGCTGAAACCATTCTGGAGATGCTGGAGTTGCCATACCGGCGCGTATTGCTTTGCACTGGCGATATGGGCTTTGGTAGTACTAAAACGTACGACCTTGAAGTGTGGATTCCGTCACAAAATGCCTACCGCGAAATCAGCTCATGCTCCAATATGGGTGACTTTCAGGCGAGGCGTATGCAGGCACGGTACAAGGTCGGTAACAACAAACCTGAGCTGCTGCATACATTAAATGGCTCGGGTTTAGCGGTAGGCAGAACGGGTGTTGCCCTGCTCGAGAATTTCCAGCAGGAAGATGGCAGTGTCCGCATACCAAAAGCCTTACAGCCCTATATGGGCGGCATCACCAGCCTAAAGCCGAAGGCATAAGTATCCCAACGCTATAATTGCGTTTCGGTTCGGAGAGGTGGCAGAGTGGTCGAATGTACCTGACTCGAAATCAGGCGTACTGTCAAAGGTACCGTGGGTTCGAATCCCACCCTCTCCGCCAGAATTTATTCAATAAACCCAGTAAATTCAATGAGTTGCTGGGTTTTTTGTTGCCTACGATTTATAAAGTACCCGCTTTGGTACCCACTCAGTCCTCAAACGGCTCGCGTGTTGTGAGCAAGTTGATTGGTGCAGATCCTGGCCTGGTTGTATCAGATCTTCGATGACGTTCTTCGTCTGCGGCGGCAGCCTCAAAATCTCGAACGCGCTGAAGCTCTAACTCTTTGGTTTGGGCTAGCTTTGACGCAGGGATCACAGTGCCACTCTTTATTAGGCGCTCAAGTTGAAGCTGCTTAAAGGTTTGGGTCTTGAGCTTACCTACGTAAGCAACTTCGCCCAGATCGTCGTTTGAATCGTCCATTTAGTTAATTTACCAAGAAAGCAAGGGGTACCCCTTGTTCATTTCAGGAATCCGAGACCCCACCCACCCGGCACCCCCGTTTTACAGAAAGGGTCCCCCGGTTTACCTATACACATCGATCTGTACAAACGATTTTAAAAAATTTACGCGAATGTCAAAAGTTATTGTTGATAATTGCAAGATGACCAAACGGCTTTATCAAACTTGCCTTTTAGCCTTATTGTGCCAACTATGCACTGTTGCAATTGCCTCTGAAGACTGCATTGTCGCAAGATCTTTTTTTGAGGATAAGTCTGGGCGCATGACTTTTGAGCAAGCAGCAAGCCAAGATTATTCGCCGATGGGTACGATGCTGGCGCAAGGGTATAGCGATTCAAAATTTTGGATTAAGGCAAGATTAGATCCCCAAAAGTGTCAAAATAGTGATCTCAATCAAATTCTAAGAAGCAATTTGGCTCTCAGAATTCAGCCACCATTTCTTGATGCGGTGGAATTGTTTGACCCCTTGGATAAATCAAATCAACTAAGAGCCGTTGGTGATAAGTATCCTTGGGTTAAGGATGAATATAAGTCATTAAATTTAAATTTCGTTATCCCATCAGGTGAGGCTCGAGATATTTGGCTGAGCCTAAAAACGACCAGTACAACCTTAATGAGGGTTCAGGCTTTTACCTTTAATGATTTAGCTGCAGCAGACAAGATACAGGAGCTGGGGTTTGGCATTTACGTTGGAGTCCTTGGCTTAATTTTTATCGGAGCATTAATTACTTGGTGGTCAGTGAGAGATTGGTTGACTGGAATTTTTGCGATCAACCAGTTATCTTCATTTGCTCATTCACTAGTTATTATGGGGTATTACCGAATTTTCATGGGCTCTGCTGTAACACCGCAAATACTTGACGTAAGCTCTTCGGTAATTATTCTTACATTTGCGTTTATCACCGCCATCTTTCAATATTCGTTCTATAGGCAGTTTGGAGACAAGTGGTGGGCCCGCCTTTTCTTTTTATGCATCATTCTTTTATATCCCATTAACTTAGCATTATTAGCTTCAGGGCAGATAAGATTGGCCCTTAATATCAACCTAATCG
>JBIPON010000128.1:0-5020 GCA_044379065.1 Polynucleobacter sp.
GATTAGCCATGGCAGTCAGTTTACGGATCCTGCTAAAGCCCAAGAGCCAACAACGTATTATGTGCGCGAGAGTGGAGTAGGGCAGGCTATCTTAGTGAAATCCCAATCCAGCGAGCCGATTAAGGTTGGTGTGGTCGGTCTTGGAGTTGGCACCCTAGCTGGCTACGCGCGCAAGGGGGATGTGTATCGCTTTTATGAAATCAATCCACAAGTGATTGATGCCGCTCAAAAGCACTTTACGTTTTTATCGAATAGCGCCGCCAGCATTCAGCACGTCTTAGGTGATGCACGCTTGCAGTTGGAGCAGGAGCCTAATCAGCAATTTGATGTCCTGGTGATTGATGCCTTCTCAGGCGATTCAGTACCGATTCATTTGTTAACCAAGGAAGCCTTTACGCATTACTTTAGGCACCTAAAGAGCGATGGTATCCTTGCGCTGCACATTACGAATCGCTTTTTGGATTTAAAGCCCGTAGTCAAAACCGCTACGAATGCTTTTGATCAAGATGTAAAGGTAATACGTTTTGCTGCCTCAGAAACCAAGGTGGGCTATCGGTCTGAGTGGGCGCTGATTAGTAAAGATAAAAAATCCTTTCGGGAGATCCAGTTCGTCAATGCCGAGGAAATTGATACTCCAAAAGAGTTTAATTTGTGGCGCGATGATTACAGCAGCCTTTTGTCCATCATCAAGTAAACCAATCAATGAGTTTATCGGTTTCCTCTCTTGAATTTGACACCATTATTGTCGGTGCCGGGAGTGCGGGCTGTCTTTTGGCTAACCGGCTCTCTGCCGACCCAAAACACCGAGTGCTATTACTTGAGGCTGGTGGGGAGGATGATTGGTTTTGGATCAAGGTGCCCGTTGGTTATTTATTTACGATTAACAATCAACGAACCGATTGGTGCTTTAAAACAGAAGCGGATCCTGGATTGAATCAACGTTCGATTCATTACGCCAGAGGTAAGGGGATTGGCGGATCATCGTCCATCAACGCCATGATTTATATGCGTGGGCAGGCCAGTGACTATGCACGCTGGGCAGAGCTGACGGGCGATCCAATATGGCAATGGGATAGAACCCTAGAGACCTATAAATCACTCGAAGATTACTACGCCGGTGCCAACCCATGGCATGGCGATGAAGGTGAGATGCGGGTGGAGCGACCCCGTGTGCAATGGGACATTCTGGATGCGTGGCGTGAAGCGGCCAATCAACAAGGGGTGCCGAAGATTGAAGAGTTCAATCGGGGCGATAACGAGGGCTGCGCCTACTTTCAGATGACGCAAAAGCGAGGAGAGCGTTGGTCAATGGCCGATGCTTACTTGCATCCCATTCGGCAACGACCGAACCTCACCATATTGACTAAAGCCCAGGTGTTGCAATTAAAACTGCGCCCTATTGGCGCCGCAAGCTTAAATCAACATCGTTTCACGCAATCGGCGTGGCACGGTGCCCAAACCGAAGTCTATGGTTTGGATTTTCTGCACGCTGGCGTTCGCAAAATGGCCTTAGCCCAAGATCATGTCATCCTCTCTGCTGGATCAATCGGGTCTCCGCACCTGATGCAGATTTCAGGGATCGGGTCGAGCACTCATCTTGACAGTATTGGCGTTAAAACCCAGGTTGAGCTACCCGGCGTTGGCGAAAATCTGCAAGATCATTTGCAAATCCGGACTGTGTATCGAGTAGAGAACTGCAAAACCGTCAACACACTCTATAAGAATTGGCTAACGCGCCTTGGCATGGGCCTGGAGTATGTGTTTAAGCGGACTGGGCCATTAACCATGCCACCGTCTACTCTGGGTGCCTTTACGAAAAGCGACCCCAGTCAAACAAGTGCCAATATTGAATGGCATGTGCAGCCACTGTCGCTACCTAAATTTGGCGAGCCACTGCATCCATTTAATGCCATTACGCCTAGCGTATGCAATTTACGCCCCAGCTCACGCGGCTGGGTTAGGGCGGTCTCGTCCGACGCCCTGCAAGATCCGCAGATACATTGCAACTACCTTTCTACGCCCGATGACATGGCTGTAGCTGTTGCGAGTTTAAGGCTTACTCGGAAGATTATGTCCAGCCCCGCACTTCAGCCCTTTGATCCAAAAGAGGTATTGCCGGGCCCCGATATTCAAAGCGATGCGGACTTAGAAGAGGCTGCCCGAAATTTAGGTACCACCATCTTTCATCCAGTAAGCACCTGCGCCATGGGTAAGGTGGATCAATACGGTAAAGCAGAAAATCCCAATACAGTACTTGATTCAGAATGCCGAGTGAGAGGTGTAGCTCGGCTACGCGTGATTGATGCATCGGCCATGCCTTGCATCACCTCTGGCAACACTAATGCCCCCGTTATGTTGATTGCGGAGACAGTGGCACGAAAGATGCTCGCAGAGCGAGCATAGTATCTTGCTAGTAAGAAAAGACTAGCTTCTAAGGCGCAAAAGAATCAATGCGCAACTGCTTTTTGAGCAAGCTTTCTGCGTTTATTCAGTAGCCAAGCGGTATGGATTCGGGTGAGTGCCATGATCGGCCAGAGCATCGCACAAAGCAGGATCCAAAAGATCCGACTTTCAAAAAATGGGTTTTCATCTGACTCCTTGGCCGTATGTGGCCCCTCGCTAAACAGGTGCCGCTGTGAGAACGTTGCAAACCCAAAACAGGCACCAAAGAGTATGAAAAGGCTGATAAAAGTCGTGTCGGTCATCATTTTTACCTCACATCAGTTGTGTAAAGTAAATATTACATTAAACCTGTAAAAGAAAAAGCCCCTTATTATCTAAAGGGGCTTTTGGTGTATTTGGCTCCTCGACCTGGGCTCGAACCAGGGACCTACGGATTAACAGTCCGGCGCTCTACCGACTGAGCTATCGAGGAATTGCGTAAGCCAATATCATACAACATCTTCCATTTTTGCCTTAAATATGCGCTTTATCGACCCGCGAGTAATTCTGTACCTGATGCTAGCTGCCTTACTATGGGCTGGTAATGCGGTCGTGGGGAGATTACTCGTTGGGGAAATATCCCCATTGTTGTTGAGTACCGTCCGCTGCTTGGTGGCCGCAGCCGTTTTATTGCCATTCGGAGTCTCAGTGTTGCGTGCCAATAGCGATCTTTGGAAAAACAAAAAGCGCTTTTTGCTGCTCGGCTTATTCGGTGTAGGCGGCTATAACATGCTGCTCTATTTGGCGATTCAGACATCCACTCCTATTAATGTGACCCTGATCGGGGCGAGTATGCCCATCTGGATGCTCTTAATCGGCGCTTTATTTTTTGGTAATCGGCCCAGCGGCTACCAAGTGATCGGAGCCCTCATTTCTATTTTGGGGGTATGCATCGTTCTCTCGAGGGGGGATTGGATAGCCATACTGCAGGTCCAATTTGTGTACGGCGATTTACTCATGGTGCTGGCAACGGTTTTGTGGGCGTTTTATAGCTGGATGCTGACAAAACCAGGAAACAGTTCCGAGCGCAGTTGGCCTTGGAACGCCTTCTTACTTGCCCAAGTTTTATTTGGCTTACTTTGGTCTTCTGCATTTACCGCGATGGAGTGGCAGGGCGGTTATATGCATTTTGAGCCTAGTATCTTGGTGTGCGTACTGATTCTGTATGTGGCCATCGGGCCATCCTTGATTGCATACCGCTGTTGGGGTTTGGGTGTTACTAAGGCAGGACCAACGGTCGCTGCGTTCTTTGCTAATTTCATACCGCTCTTTACGGCGATCCTATCCACCCTGATTTTGGGCGAGTCACCGCAAGGATTTCACGGGCTGGCCTTTGTGCTCATCGTCATCGGCATTGCCATGTCTGCGATCTTTACACCTAAAGTGCCAAAGACGATCTAATATTGCTATATGAAAACATCCCCACATTCATCGGTAAACATTCAGAAGGTATTGACCATCGCCGGCTCGGACAGTGGCGGCGGGGCCGGCCTGCAGGCCGACCTCAAGGTGATTACATCCTTAGGTGGATATGGCATGACGGTGGTGACTGCCATCACTGCGCAAAACACCCTGGGTGTGACCAAGATCCAAGGGATTGATTTAGATGTGATTGAGGCGCAAATTGATGCAGTAGTCAGCGACATCGGCATCGATGCTGTCAAGATTGGCATGCTTTCCAGTCCTGAGATTGTGCACTGCGTTGCTGTAGCATTGCGTCGCCATGCAATCAACACCATCGTATTGGATCCCGTCTTGCGGGCAACATCGGGCGCAAGCTTAGGGGGTGATGCAACTGCACACGCCATGCGTGAGGTTTTGTTTCCATTGGCAACGGTAATCACACCCAATATGGAAGAGGCTTCGATTTTGCTGGGCCGGCCTGTTGAAGAGGCCGATGACTTTGAGCAGGCTGCCCGGGACTTGCTGCAAATGGGACCGGCTGCGGTATTAATTAAAGGCGGTCATCTGGATGCAAAGCACACCCAGCTGATGGATTTTTTGATGTGGCGAGCAAGCGATGAGGATGATAATCCAATTGTTGAGCAGCAAAAACTCCTGCATTACCGCGTCAATACGCCGAACACCCACGGCACGGGTTGCTCCTTATCCTCTGCAATCGCCTGCTACTTAGCGCAGGGTCATCAACTGAAACATGCCGTTGCAAAAGCCATTGCTTATGTTGAAGCAGGGCTCGAGGCAGGGATTTATTTAAATATTGGCGCGGGCCCGGGACCGCTCTGGCATATGCATGCGTTTTATCCTACGGCATTGCCCGACGACATCGATCCTGCCATCGCTTAGCTGGTTTTATGCAGCTTTTGCTTGCGCCATGAGTTTTGTTAGGCGCTTGACTGCTGCCTCTGGATCACTTGATCCTGTAATTGCCCTGACTACCGCAACCGAACCTACGCCGGTTTGCGCTACGGCTTGGATGGTGGATTCATCGATACCGCCGATGCCAACCAGAGGATAGTGTTGCAATAATTGCGCGTACTGACGCAAGCGCCCCAGCCCTTGTGGTGCAGTGGGCATCTTCTTTAATTGCGTTGGAAAGACGGCGCCCATCGCAATGTAA
>JBIPON010000236.1:0-5013 GCA_044379065.1 Polynucleobacter sp.
GTAGCACCTTTTTATGGCGAGGGACGTCACCATGCTTTTGTGGTCTGACCGCAATGTGCGGCTGGTGGCCGCCAACAATGTGCTAAGCCCGGATCAACTGGGCACGTTGCATGAATGTTCAGATTTACTTGAAAAAACACGCGTCCAGTGCAATGAGATGCGACTACAGGCGCAGCATGAATGCGAGCGACAGGTAGAGGCGGCAGTGCAGCGTGGTGAACAACTGGCCCATGCTGAACTGACGCGCCTGACGCTTGATTTTCATCATGATGTTGCACAGACTGCACAGCGATTGCGCCAGAAGGTGGCGTGGGCCGCTGTGGCATGTGTAGAAAAAATGCTGCATGACGCTGGGTCCGGCGCTGCGCTGGAGCAACGCGCCATTCGACTGGTCCAGCAGTTCTGGCAAGACGCACCGCTGGTTTTTATGGTGTCCCCTGCAACTGCGCCCATGTTGCGCAATGCACTTGAAGACTTTCGCACACGCCAGCGTGCTGCGCAGGACGGGTCGCTTAACCGGGTCCGGCTGATTGTCAAAGAAAGCCTGGAGCTTGACGATGGTGATGTGATCTTGCAGACCAGCGACGGGCTGATTGACGGGCGCTTGAGAACGCAGCTGTCTTACCTTGAGAAGATATTTGAAATGGACGCCAACTTTCACGACGCCGGGGTAAGCGACGAACCGACTTGTGGGGACGACGACCAGGCGACGGGGGACTTTTCTGATGATTGATCGCCTTTTCAAGCTGCTGCGTTTGCGCCAACAGCGTGAGCAGCGGGCAAAAACGATGCTTGACATCACGCTGCGCGAGGTCGGTGAAGCGCGTGAAGAGCACGCAGGCCACCGGCGCGAGCAAGAAGCCGGCCGGCAACATCTGGCAGCCATGATCCGGCAGTTTTCAGCGCTGACCAATGCGGGACTGGTGGAGTCGCAGCAGGTCACGCAATTTCAGGCCGAGCGCAAATTTTCTGAAAGGGCAGACCTGATCTGTGAAACCCGGATTCTGGATGCCGAGTACAAGCTGCTGGAGGCCAAGTTGCGTGCCGACGAGGTGCGCGCAGGCTTCCTCAAAGCCAGGCGCGAGCGTGAGCGTATTGAATTGATCTACAAGCGCAAGCTGGCCGAAATATCGACCAAAGCCGATACGCGGGCTGAAGAAGAGGCTGTCGAACTATGGCAAAACCCGCTGGCCCGAAGTAGCGCTGCAAACTAGCCGGCGCTACTTGTGTAAAGCACCAACTTTCGGCAACCCAGATGCACCCTGTCAAACTCCCCCGACTTGAAAAGCCCGATGCTTTGGGTTTGAACCGCTTGTATGGGTCTGCCCCCGTGGTGGCGGGCGATGCTGCGCTGACCTGGGTCAAAAAGAACACGCCATTTGCTGAGCGCGCCTGGCTGGAAATAGTGGGTGATGCGCGTACCGCCTGGCTGCTTCTTGACAGCCCCGCCACACTGGGCACCCTTTTGAAGGGCCCGATAGGCCACATGCCTGAGATTGACCGCATCCAGGCGGTTGAGGCGTATTGCACAGGGCTGTTGGATCTTTTGGAGGAGTCCTTTGGCTTTGCCCTTGACGTTGTCAAAGCTGGGCTGGGCAGCCGCAGTGCCCTGTCGCAAAGTATGGCGGTAGACATGCCGCATAGCGCGGCATCGATGGTGTCTGCCGAGCTTGAGTGGCGCTCTGAGCACATGAATGCGCCTGTGCGCTGCCAGTTGCGCATGCCCTACGACTGGCTGCACAGCTATCGGTGCAGAGTCGCGCCATCAGGTGAGTTGTGCCCTGGCGGCCTGCCGCTTGAACTTTCGCTGCAATGCGGCTGGACTGAGCTCACTGCACTTGAGCTTAAACAGCTGCAACCTGGCAGCTGGGTAAGGCTGCGCCATAACTTCGGCACAGACAAAGGCTGGCTGCGCAGGCTTCGGGTTTGTTCAAAGCACATCAACTGGAGTGTCTGGGTTGATATGGATCAGGAACAGGCATCACGCTTGCTTGTAGTGCCCGCACTGGCAAGTGTCGGTGGCCAGAGCGGTTCGGGGAACGGCCTCAAAACATCTAACCATGAAACGGCACACGCCATGAATTTCCCATCACCTGAGTCTGACGATGCATCGCTACAAAATGGCAGTCAAGCCCCTGCCACCGAGGACATTGACACCAACCCTAGCCAGGAAGACCAGCATGGGTCTGCGCTGGCTGGCTTGGCTTTGAAGGTGATGTTCGAGGTAGGCACAGCAGACATAGCGCTTGATGCACTGCTTGAACTCAAACCCGGTTACACCATTGACCTGAACAGGCCGATTGACCCCCTTGGCGTGCGCCTGCTGGTCAATGGCGCTGAGGTTGCGACTGGCGAGCTCACAGACATTGGCGGTGTTTTGGGGGTGTTGGTCACCAGCGTACACAGCAGGCTGCTGCGCGGCTAGGCCTCATCAATGGATCCTCTTTACCTTTTATTGGTGTTTTCGGCGATGTCCATGGTGCCTTTGCTGGCAGTCATGGTCACGTCGTATACCAAGATCATCATCGTCACGTCGCTGTTGCGCAATGCGCTCGGGCTGCAAAACGTGCCACCGCCTACGGTCACCAGCGGTATCGCGATCATCTTGACTTTTTTCGTGATGTATCCGGTAGGCTATGAGGCTCTGGGCAAGCAGGACCATCTCCGCGGTGGCATGCAACTGGGCAACACCACCCAGATGCTTGGGCTGGCACAGTCGGCGCGCGAGCCTCTGCGCAAGTTTTTGGCCAAGCACAGCGGCGAGAAGGAGCGGCAGTTTTTTTTACAAACAGCCAAAGAGATCATGCCGCCCGAAGTGGCTGCCGACATCAAGCCCGATGATCTGGTGATTCTTGCGCCCGCCTTTACCTTGAGCGAGTTGACCTCGGCCTTTGAAATCGGCTTTTTGCTGTTTTTGCCCTTCATCCTGATTGACATCATTGTGGCCACCGTCATCATGACGCTGGGCATGCAAATGTTGTCGCCCACCATTATTTCGTTGCCGTTCAAGCTGCTGCTTTTTGTGGTGCTGGACGGTTGGACCAAACTTTTTCAGGTGATGGTGTTGTCATACCGATAGTCATGGCGCGACCTGTATTGATCGTCAATTTTGCAAAGGACTTGCCATGCTGACAGGTGAAGTCATCGTTTTGTCCCAGCGCATGCTGGTGGTCGCCCTTATGGTGCTGGCCCCTGTCATTGTGGCGGCTACTGTCGTGGGTTTGGTTTGGGCGCTGTTTCAGGCAGTGACCCAGTTGCAAGACAGCAGCGCCAGCTTTGCCATCAAACTGGTTGTTGTCTCGATTGTGCTGGCGCTGTCATCTGAATGGATTGGGGGGCAGGTGCGCCACTTTGGCGACGAAATGTTTGCCCAGATGCTCAAACCCAGGCGCAAATGACGACAGCGGCCAGCCTGAACCTGCTTGACCTGCCTGGGCTGGGTATCTCGTGGTTCAGTGCCGTGTTCGCGACTTTCCCGCGTACCGCTGCTGCCTTGTGGATGTTGCCGCTGTTTTTTAAGGAAGTCATGCCAGCCACAGCAAGGCTCGCGTTTGCATTTCCTCTGGCGGTCTTCTTTGCCTATGCCGGCTTTAACGCGTCCAGTGCGCCCGGCTTTAGCGGCTTGGCTGGTAGTGGCCTCTGGCCATTCTTTGTCATGAAAGAAATCCTGATCGGCATGGGCATCGGGTTTTTATGGGCGCTGCCGTTTCACACCTTGTCCCAGGCGGGTGAGTTGATTGACTTTCAAAACCAGTTGACCTTTACCCAGTCAACGGATCCGTTTTCAGGCAACCAGGTCAGTGTGACCAGCACGTTTTTGCAACAGGTGTTCATCATGCTGTTTTTAAGCAGCGGCGGCCTCATGCTGTTTGTCGAAACCTTGTCGGTCTCCTTCAAGGCATGGCCCGCACAACACGCACTGCCGCTTATGAGTCAATCGTTTTTGAATCTCGTGTATTACGAGGTCAAAAGCCTGTTCGTGCTGTCCATGCTGTTTGCGGCCCCCATTCTTCTGGTTATGTTACTGGTAGACCTGGCACTGGGGGTGATCAACAAAGCCGCACCACAGGTTTCCATCCAAGATGTCTCTGTACCGATCAAGCTTGCGTTGTCTTGGTGGCTTCTGCTCGTGGCGCTTGCGTTTATGGCCGAACGTCTGGTGCAACTCATGCCCCGGTTGGCAAATTTGTTGCCGGTGTTGACGCGTTGAATTGAATCGCCCCGGGGCGATTCAACTGGTTGCGCAGATAAGGTAAGCGTACTTACAATATAAAACAAAGGGGCATACAAGATTGGGGGCGGGTTTCGACACTTCACCAAATAGTCGCCCCTAGAAGCCCCATCAATCCAGCATCCATGCAGGTTGCGGAACGGATTAAGGCATGAATATTGCTAAGATTTGTTACTTAAGATTTCAAAAAAAGCCAGTAGTGTCCCAACGTTTTTCAGAGGAGAGAGAGCTGTTGAGGCTCAAATTCCGAATGTTTGTCAGGCTCGGTTGGTGTAGGTAGTTGATTTATTGGGGTTGTTTCAAACATGGTCAAGCTCAGGATTTGTAGGATTTCATGAAGACTGTTGGGCAGATGCAAGCGTTTCTTGGCAATAGCGATCAGCACGTATGTGCAGACCGCGATCCAGATTTTCGTCTTGACCGCGTTCTCGTTGGTGCCATAAAACGTCTTGATGCGCAGGTGCTGCTTGATCCATTTGAAAAACAACTCGACCTGCCAGCGCTGGCGGTATTGCTGCGGCATGGTCAATGGTAGACGCGTGTAACTCTGCGTATATTTGGCATCTAACGCGATGACAGTTGTTTTCCACAAAAATTTGACGCTCAAGCAGCTGTTTGTTATTCAAGCGCTTGCGGAGCAAACGGGCTGGTCTGTTTATGACTGCCCAAAGACAACCAGCTGGCTCTCATTGCTCGATTCGAAAAGTGTGCCGATGGTGGTGTTGGCGGACTCGGCAGGCCCCATACTGGCTGACATTGCATCGATACGTCGTGTGGTTCCT
>JBIPON010000129.1:0-5008 GCA_044379065.1 Polynucleobacter sp.
TGCCGAAAATTTCGGCCGCAGTTGCCTGATGAATGTCTTTACCGGCCGCAAAGGCCGTTAACAAACTTTCATCTTCCGCAATGTGCGCCATGATGCGTAATTCAATTTGCGAATAATCGGCAGACAGCAACTTGCAACCTGCCGCTGGCACGAAGGCTTCGCGTATCCGCCTACCCTCTTCGGTACGAACCGGAATATTTTGCATATTGGGTTCACTCGATGCCAAGCGACCTGTCACTGCCACTGCTTGGGAGAAATTGGTATGCACGCGCCCGGTTTTGGGGTTAACCATGCGTGGTAATTTTTCAATGTAGGTTGACATCAGTTTTGCAAGGCCGCGGTAATCCAAAATCTTCGCCGGCAAGGGATAATCTTCAGCCAATTTTTGCAATACCTCTTCATCGGTGGATGGCGCGCCCGATGGTGTTTTCTTAATCACCGGCAACTGCAATTGCCCAAACAAAATCTCCGCAATTTGTTTGGGCGACTGAATATTAAATGGCTGCCCTGCAAGCGCATGAATCTCGCCCTCTAAAGCCAACAGTCGCTTGCCTACTTCGAGTCCTTGAGCCGCTAAGCGCGCCGAGTCAATCCGAATGCCATTGCGCTCCATCACCCCCAGTACACGCATGGCTGGCATTTCGATCTGCTCGTATACGTAGCGCAAGCCAGGGCTGTTTTCAATCTGCGGCCAGAGGAAATGATGCAGGCGCAAAGTAATGTCGGCATCTTCTGCGGCATAGTTGGTTGCCGTTGCTAGGTCGACTTGATCAAAACCAATCTGATGCGCGCCCTTGCCGCAGACCTCTTCGTAGCGGATGGTCTTCATGCCCAAGTGACGCTCCGCCAAGCTATCCATATTGTGGGCCAAATGGGATTCCAGTACATAGGACTCCAATAAGGTGTCGTGCTGTATTCCGCGCAAGGTAATACCGTAGTTCGCAAAAATGTGGGCATCGTATTTGAGGTTCTGCCCGACTTTGTGGCGTTTGGGGTCCTCCAACCAGGGGCGCATTTGATCCAAGACCGATTGGCGATCGAGTTGATCCTCGCCGGTGCGGTGCGCCAATGGGATGTAACAGGCAACACCCTCTTCTGCACTAAGTGAAATACCAACCAACTCGGCTACCAATGCGTCAAGCCCAGTGGTTTCAGTATCAACGCACACCAAATCAGCAGCAGCTATTTTGGCCAGCCATGCATCGAGTCTTGCCTGATCAACCACACACTCATACTGACGCTCAATTGCATTTTGCTCCGTCGCATCTTTTGCAGGAATCGTTGGTGTGAGCGCGGGTGGATTAACTGATTTGGATGAGGTCGTGCTCCGGGATGAACCCGAGTCTCCCTCCAAATCAAATGCAGGGGCATTAGTTTGAGCGGCGCCACTTGTGGCATTAGCGCCCTCTTCACCCAAACGCTTCTCCACATCACGCAACCAGGTTTTAAATGCAAAGCGCTCGAAGAACTCTTTTAATACCAGTAAATTCTCGGGCTTGGCATGCAAATCATCAAGGCCTGGGATGTGCTCATTGAGATCGCAATCCAGCTTGACGGTGAGCAGTTCACGCGCGCGCAATAGCCATGGCAAGCTGGCACGGAGGTTGTCGCCGACTACGCCTTTGATTTCATCTGCGCGCGCCATCAATTGATCTAAGTCGCCGTATTCCGCTAGCCATTTATTGGCAGTCTTCGGCCCAGCCTTAGGTACTCCGGGTACGTTATCTACCGCATCACCCACAATGGTGAGGTAATCGACAATGCGCTCGGGTGGTACCCCAAACTTTTGAGTCACGCCATCGACATCGAGCTTTTCATCGGTCATGGTATTAATCAGCGATACCGAGGGATTGACCAGTTGTGCCAAATCCTTATCCCCAGTCGAGATGATGGTATCCCAGCCCGCCTCAGTGGCTTGCCTGGCCAGCGTACCAATCACATCATCTGCTTCCACCCCTGAAACGACTAAAACAGGCCAGCCCAAGGCCTTGACCAACTCATGAATCGGCTCAATTTGCGCTACCAGGTCTTCCGGCATCGAACTCCGGTTTGCCTTGTATTCAGGGTACATTTCATCCCGAAAGGTCTTGCCCTTAGCATCAAAAACACAGGCCAAGTGGTCTGCCTGGATCTCGGCCCTAGCCCGCCGCATCATATTGACCATGCCATAAACCGCTCCGGTAGGCTCTCCAGCCGCATTTCGGAGGTCTGGCATGCCATGAAAGGCCCGATACAGGTAACTTGAGCCGTCTACCAACAAGAGTCTATGTTTAGTCATACCGCAATCGTACAATCTAGTTACTTACTTGTTGCTAATTCCTTGCCATCTCGGCTGAGGAGCTGGCTTGAGATAACCTAAAACCAAGATCACTTTATGCGCCCAACCCTGCACCTTCTTGCAACTTCGCTTATTTCAAGCCTAATGGCTGTTTCTGGCTCCGCCCTTGCTCAAAGCGGAAATTCCCAGGCCCTGAGCCCAGCAGAGCTGGGTCGCATTAATAATCAACCGATTGCTGCCCCTGTCGGCAACCCAGGCGCATTAGGTAATGCAGATGCGCGCAAACCGACGTTTGAGTACACCGATCCAGGCGGTACTCAAGTCAGGGAATTTCGTGATGCCAATGCACCAACAGAGGTTCAAGTCAAAGGCCCCCTAGGAACATATGAAATGTCACCCCCCACGTCCGTTATGCCGGGGCCGAGCAATAAAGCCAATGACAATTTGCTCAGCGTTCCCAGCATTAGCATTCCGTTTTAAGTCACGCTTCGTATGGCCGTATTTACACCCGTCGAATTAAGCGATATCTCGGAATGGATTGCAACAGACTTTGATATTGGGGTAGCGTCGGCTGTTCGCGGCATTCAGGGCGGGATCGAGAACTCCAATTTTTTTCTCGATACAAACAACGCGCGCGGCCCAAACGAATACGTTCTCACCATTTTTGAACGCTTATCTGCGGCGCAACTTCCGTATTACCTTGAGCTCATGCGCCATCTCGCTGAAAAAGACATCCCCGTGCCTAAGCCGATTGCGAATCACGCAGGCGCTATTTTGTTTACGCTCAAAGGTAAGCCAACCGCAATCGTCAGTAAACTCGCCGGCGCGTCGTGCATGCAGCCCTCCCCAGCTCACTGCGCGATAGTGGGAAGCATGCTGGCAAAAATGCATTTGGCTGGCGCTGATTTTGCCCAGCATCAACCCAATCTGCGGAGCCTTGGCTGGTGGCGCGAAACGGTTCCAGCAATCTTGCCCCACCTGAGTGCCGATCAACGTAGCTTATTGGTTGATGAAATGGCTTTTCAAGAATCGTTTTTTGCATCGGCCGCGTACCGCGTGCTCCCAGAAGGTGCTAGCCATTGCGATCTCTTTCGCGATAATGTTCTATTTGAAGGCCAAGGCTCAGCTATGCGCCTAGGTGGGTTTTTTGATTTCTACTTTGCCGGCACCGATAAATGGGTATTTGATCTGGCGGTCACCATTAATGATTGGTGCTTCCAAGAAGGTGGCGCTCTGGATTCTGGTCGCATGCAAGCATTAGTTGACTCCTATCAATCCGTGCGGCCACTCAGCCCAGATGAGTTGGTTAGCATTCCAGCCATGCTGCGCGCGGCTGCCCTGCGTTTTTGGATCTCGCGTTTGTGGGATTTTTATTTACCCCGTGATGCACAGATGTTGACGCCTCATGACCCAAGCCACTTCGAGCGGATTTTACGTAGTCGTCGCCAATCCGCTGCAGCTTCTGTTTTTTAAAATCGACTCTACAAAGTACCACGATGAAACTGAATCACGTCAACCACAAAGAAGCCATTACCTGGATACGCCAGGGCTTTTGGCTTTTTAAGCAAAACCCGCTGGGGTTTTTAATGCTGGTCTTCATGTACATTTTCTTTGCACAGCTGTCTATTTTGATTCCAGTGATTGGTGTCTTTGCTGTGCTCTTAGTAACCCCCGCCCTGTCGGTCGGGTTTATGACGGCGTGCCGGCAAGCGATTCAAAAAGAACGGATTCTGCCAACGGCTTACCTAGCTGCATTTCGATTGCCATCCACGGTGGCACGTAAGCGCATTTTGCAACTCGGTCTGATTTACACCGCCTGCATCTTAATCTTGAGCTTTTTGGCCAGCCTGATCGTCGACTTTGAAGCACTTCTGCCACTCTTGACGAGCGACGAGGCCCCCAGTGCTGAAGCTATGGAACAGCTATACAAATTAGTATTCATTGGCGGCTTACTCTACGTTCCAGTTGCGATGCTCATGTGGTTTGCGCCCCTCTTGGTCGCCTGGGCTGAAATGCCCGTGACGCAAGCTATCTTTTCGAGCTGGATGGCGTGCTGGTCTAATCGCGCTGCCTTTGCCTATTACCTGTTGATTTGGGGCATCATTCTCGTGGCATTGCCTATGATGATTGGCAGCTTACTTGAGGCAGTGAATCTAGGGAGTATTGCTTCTTATATCGTTGCACCCATATCGATGGCCGGACTGACGATTATGTATTGCTCTTTCTTTGCGACCTGGAAAGGCTGCTTCACTGACAACAACATTGAGCAGTTATCGATCGAAGGATAGGCTAAGCTAGGCGTCAATTGCCGTCAGTTTGGCAATGCTGAGTTGCAACCACTTCACGCCATGGCGCTTGAAGTTCACTTGGGCACGCGCCTCAAGATCCAAACCCTCTAGGCCGACAACACGGCCCTCACCAAACTTCGTATGGAATACCGGCTGGCCAATCGTAAAGGGATATCCTGAACGCGGTGGTGCAGCCATCCGCTTGACGGTCTCAGTAGCTTTATTACGACTACCTAAGCGCGGCGTCTCCATATCAAACGTGTCTGCGCTATCGTTATCGCGCTGACGGGTATAGCCGCCGCTCTGCCAGCTCGAGCCTGTATTACGACTACCGCCCCAACGTGCATCGCTTGCTTTAGGTGTCAGCCATTTCAGGGAATCGGATGGAAGCTCTTCCAAGAAACGCGATGGCATGTTGTAGCGTACCTGGCCATGCAACATG
>JBIPON010000130.1:0-4998 GCA_044379065.1 Polynucleobacter sp.
CGTAGCGCAAACGATACGGGTAGTCCAGAGGTACAGGTTGCATTGCTGACCGCCCGCATCAATGAACTAACCCCCCATTTCAAGGCTAACGCCAAAGACCATCACAGCCGTCGTGGCTTGTTGAAGATGGTTTCACGCCGTCGCCGCCTTTTGGATTACCTCAAAGGCAAGGATTTGGCTCGCTATCGCACATTGATCGAGAAATTAGGTCTCCGTAAGTAAATCGTATCCGTATCGCCATGCCATCGTGTCTTGAGAATGACTCATTACTGATTCAGTCTTAGGGCGGTGGCATATTTTTTTGAGCGTTTTAGATTACCCGTTTAGGGGATCGTGTCATTCCAATGAGTTTCTGGGCTCATGTGCTCAGTGCCTCCCTGGAATGGCATCCCTTGTAATCTGTAATCGCTCCAGTGGTGTCGTAGCGCTGATTTATCTGCGACGCAAGTAGTAAACGCACCTGGCATTCATGTGAATGCGGTGTGAACTAAATTGGAAAAGATCAAAATGACCATGTTTAAAAAAGTAGTAAAAAGTTTTCAATGGGGCAATCACCAAGTAACAATGGAAACGGGCGAAATCGCGCGTCAGTCCGGCGGTGCTGTGATTGTGAACGTCGATGACACCGTTGTAATGGGTACTGTTGTTGCAGCCCGCTCTGCTAAAGCAGGACAAAACTTCTTCCCATTAACAGTCGACTACATTGAGAAGACCTATGCTGCCGGTAAGATCCCAGGCGGCTTCTTCCGCCGCGAAGGCCGTCCATCGGAAGGGGAGACCTTAACGTCCCGTTTGATTGACCGCCCATTGCGTCCTTTGTTTCCAGAAGGCTTTTTGAACGAAGTTCAGGTTGTTGTGCATGTGCTGTCGATTAATCCCGATGTGCCTGCTGATATTCCAGCCTTGATTGCCGCATCGGCTGCCTTAGCAGTATCGGGCATTCCATTTAACGGCCCGGTTGGCGCTGCTCGCGTGGGTTACCGTGATGGCCAGTATTTGCTGAACCCAACCCGCTCTGAGCAGTTAACAAGCCAGATGGATTTAATTGTTGCCGGTACCCAAGCCGCTGTATTAATGGTGGAATCGGAAGCGCAGCAATTACCAGAAGACATCATGCTTGGCGCCGTAGTGTATGGCCATGAGCAAATGCAGACCGCGATCAATGCGATTCAAGATTTGGTGCGCGATGCCGGTAAACCTGAATGGGATTGGTCTGCTGAGCCAAAAGACGAGCCTTTGATTGCGAAGGTAACCGCATTAGCCGATGGTCCTTTACGTGAGGCATATCAGCTTCGCCAAAAACAGGCACGCTCAGACAAACTCAAAGCCATTACCAAAGAAGTAATGGCAAAACTGGCTGCCGACGGTGCAGTCGATGAAGTGGCAGTTGGCAATATTCTGTTTGATATCGAAGCGAAAATTGTGCGTAGCCAAATTTTGAATGGCGAGCCACGCATTGATGGCCGCGATACACGCACTGTTCGTCCGATTGAAATTCGCAATGGCGTATTGCCACGTACCCACGGCTCTGCCTTGTTTACCCGTGGCGAGACCCAAGCTTTAGTGATTGCCACCTTGGGCACTGCCCGCGACGAGCAAATCATTGACGCACTCGAAGGTGAGTACCGCGATCGCTTCATGTTCCACTACAACATGCCTCCGTTTGCTACTGGCGAAACCGGCCGTGTTGGTACGCCAAAGCGCCGTGAAATCGGCCATGGTCGTTTAGCCAAGCGTGCTTTGATTCCAGTATTGCCAAGCCCAGAAGATTTTGCTTACAGTATTCGGGTTGTTTCTGAAATTACCGAGTCCAATGGCTCCTCATCCATGGCCTCCGTTTGCGGCGGCTGCTTGGCGCTGATGGATGCTGGCGTACCTGTAAAAGCACACGTTGCCGGCGTGGCGATGGGCCTGATTTTGGATGGCAATCGCTTTGCAGTATTGACCGACATCTTGGGCGACGAAGATCACCTTGGCGATATGGACTTTAAGGTGGCTGGAACAGCCAACGGTATTACTGCGCTGCAGATGGACATTAAAGTACAAGGCATCACCAAAGAAATCATGCAAGTGGCATTGGCACAGGCCAAAGAAGGTCGCCTGCACATCTTGAGTGAAATGCAATCGGCCATGGGCACGATCCGCACTGAACTGTCCGAGCACGCGCCGCGCATGGTGTCGTTCAAGATTCACCCTGACAAGATTCGTGAAGTGATTGGCAAGGGCGGCGCAACAATTCAGGCCTTGACCAAAGAAACCGGTTGCAGCATCGACATTAAAGATGACGGCACAGTCACGATTGCTTCTACTAGCGCAGAAGGTATGGCAGAAGCGAAAGCCCGCATTGAAGGCATTACTGCTGAAGCGGAAGTGGGCAAGATTTACGAAGGCCCTGTAGTCAAGTTACTGGAGTTTGGCGCCTTGGTGAACATTCTTCCTGGCAAAGACGGTTTATTGCACATCTCTGAGATTTCCAATGAGCGTGTAAAGGAAGTGAAAGACTTCCTTCAAGAGGGCCAAGTGGTGCGTGTGAAATTATTGGCTGCAGATGAGCGCGGTCGTTTACGCCTCTCGCTCAAAGCGGCGATGGCAGAAGAGGGCGGCACGATTGCTCCCTTAGCTGGCGCAACCGCCTCATCCACTGAAGAGTAAGCCTAAGTAAGTGATTAGTGCATTTTAAATAGGGACTGTGCGATGCGCGTTGTTGAAATCCGTGAATTTGGTGCCCCTGAGGTATTGATTCCCACGACTCGCCCAGATCCTGCTCTACCTGGCGCAGGATCGGGTGAAATTTTGATTAAAGTACTGGCAGCCGGTATTAATCGCCCCGATGTATTGCAACGCAAAGGGCATTACCCGGTTCCTGCTGGTGCATCGGATATTCCTGGACTTGAAGTTGCCGGCGAAATCATTGGCGGTGATCTGGCTCATGCAGATAATCAGTTTGGACTCAAGGTAGGCGATAAAGTTTGTGCGCTTGTACAAGGCGGCGGCTATGCCGAACTCTGCCTAGCTCCGGTTGCCCAATGCCTTCCTTATCCCACCGGCTTTACTGACCTAGAAGCAGCTTCCTTGCCCGAAACATTCTTTACCGTTTGGAGCAACGTCTTCATGCGCGGTGAACTTGCCCCGGGCGAAACATTATTGGTGCAGGGCGGGTCCAGCGGTATTGGCGTGACTGCGATTCTGATTGCAAAAGCTTTAGGTCATCGTGTTTTTGTAACCGCTGGAACTGATGAAAAATGTACAGCGTGTATTCAGCTCGGCGCAGATCTGGCCATCAATTACAAAACCCAAGACTTTGTGGAAGAAATTAAGAAAGCCACCGACGGCAAGGGCGTGAACGTCATTCTCGATATGGTCACTGGCACTTATCTGCAGCGCGAAATTGACTGCTTGGCCGATGATGGTCGTATTGTGATCATCGCCATCATGGGTGGCTCTAAATCAGAGGTGAACACCGGGCAAATCTTACGCCGGCGTTTAACGATTACAGGCTCGACACTGCGCCCAAGACCCGTTTCCTTCAAGCGTGAAATTACGAGACAGCTATTTGAGCGGGTTTGGCCGATCATGAATAAAGGGGCTTTGAAGCCGGTGATTTATAAAACATACAGCCTTGATCAGGCTTCCGAGGCGCACCGCTTGATGGAATCCAGCGAGCACGTTGGCAAGATTGTTTTAACGGTTTGACATAGGCTGAGCTAAAGCATGCGTCCGATAACGGTGATTGGCAACTGGAAAATGAACGGCAGCAAAGCCGCTTGCCGTCAGTGGATTGAAACCGTCTGCGCTGAAATGGAAAAGGGCATGCCAGCAGGTCGCCGTTTTGGTTTATGCCCACCCTATCCTTATTTGTCTGACTGCAGCCAGAGAATTGCGGCATGCTCTTCCGCGACACTTGCGCTCGGCGCGCAAGATGTCTCCGCCGAAATGGGTGGCGCCTTTACCGGTGAGGTAAGTGCGGCGATGCTCCACGAATTTGGCTGCAAATACGTCTTAGTTGGGCATTCTGAGCGCCGTGATCGCTTTAATGAATCCGATCGATTGATTGCGGAGAAAGCGCTGCAAGCATTGGATCAGGGATTAACCCCGGTGATCTGTGTTGGCGAGACTGCCGATGAACGCAACTCAGGCAGGGCAGTTGAGGTAGTAAGGTCTCAGGTTGCGCGGCAAATTGCGATTTTGCAAGACCGTTTAGTGGATTCCTTGCTCGCCTACGAGCCCGTTTGGGCGATTGGAACCGGCAAGGTGGCAAGCGCTCAAATTGCGCAAGACATGCACCGCGAGATTCGCTTGCAATTGGCTGAGTTCAATGCCGACGTTGCATCGCATATCGGTATTTTGTACGGTGGCAGTGTGAAGTATGAAAATGCAGTCGAACTATTTGGTATGCCAGACATCGACGGTGGATTAATTGGCGGCGCTTCCTTAGATCCGCAGGAATTCTTGGCCATTTGCCGAGCATAAATTTTTAATTGGAGATAAACCATGGAATGGTTAAAAACAGCGTTGATGGTGGTGCAAGTGGGTTCTGCCCTGGCAATCATCTTATTGGTTCTATTGCAGCAAGGTAAAGGTGCCGATATGGGCGCTGCCTTCGGCTCAGGCGCCTCTGGAAGTGTCTTTGGTGCCAGCGGTTCGGCTAATTTCTTATCCCGCGCTACTGCAGTACTGGCTTTTGTTTTCTTCTCGGCGACGATTGCGATTACGTGGATTGGTAACAAAAAGCCGGCCGATGCGGGTGTTTTATCGGGTACTACGGCGCCTGCAGCGGCTGGAGCAAATCCACCTGCAGCCCCAGTTCAAGACCCATCCAAACCCGCAGTACCGAAATAAAAAATACAGCTATAAAAAATGGCGGAATGACATCATTTTTTGTAGGAATTAAGCGAAGTACCGGTAGTCCTCTTGCAGTAGAATTGATGGGCTTTACGAATGCCGACGTGGTGAAATTGGTAGACACGCTATCTTGAGGGGGTAGTGGCTTAGGCTGTG
>JBIPON010000002.1:0-39533 GCA_044379065.1 Polynucleobacter sp.
CGATGGTGGTTGGACTATTGAAGAGTCAACCGAGTTTGCCGCTCGCTTAAAGGCGGCAGGCGCCAATTTTATTCACGTCTCATCGGGCGGGATTTCGCGGCAACAACAGATTGCTATTGGACCGGACTACCAAGTGCCGTTTGCGAAAGCAATCAAAGCGCATGCTGGACTGCCTACGATCGCTGTGGGACTCATTACCAGTCCGCAGCAAGCAGAGGCCATTTTGGAGCGGGGCGATGCTGATTTGATCGCTCTCGCCAGGGCCTTTCTGTATAAGCCACGCTGGGCATGGGAAGCAGCAGCAGCCCTTAAAGGCGAAGTAAATGCCAGCGAGCAGTACTGGCGATGTTTACCTGCCGAAGCACAGGCGGTATTTGGCGCTGTGCGTATTGGTCAGCGTTAGGCTTGGGCGCGCGAAGAAGGGTCAGCCAGCGCCCCCACAAATGCCTTTGCGGTGCTGAGTAATAAGCGGTCGCGTCCGAGCCCTGCAACCAGTTGCACTCCTACCGGCATATGATTTGGTCCTGTGCTGACATTGATGTTGATGCAGGGATATCCCAGTGCCGACCACGAGCGGCAAAAGATGGGATCGCCAGTGTGGGACTTGGTAGCAGGAGCCTCGCCGATAGCGCTTGGGGTAATGATGACATCAGCGTAGTCTGCAAAAAACTGATCCATCGCTTGCCGCGCTTGCGCAACATAAATTAAATCGGCGGTGTAGGTTTCGTAGGGTAGAGCGGCACCATCTTTGAGTTGAGCCGTTATCATGCTACTGAGTAGTTTGGGGTAATGCACCCGCTCAAATAGCAAACTCCGGGACATTTCTGAGGTCATGATGCGACTTTGTGCATCGGCTAAGCCGTCAAAAAGGGCTGGTAAGGTTACTTCGGCGATGCCATGGTGGCTGATGGTATTTGCGGCAAAGCGAGCCAAAGCCATTGCGGTATGGGTTTCTTTTTGCGCCAAGGGCCAATGCACTGTATTAGCAAGAGCAATGCGTGGTTTGTGATGTAGCGCATCGATCGTGGCCAAATGGTGATCACCACTCATCGCTGCTACGCCCAAGGCAACATCGCTTACGGTTCTGCCAAAACAGCCCATGGTATCCAATGAAATTGAGAGGCTTTTAACGCCCGCAATACTGACCTTGCCATAGCTCGGCTTGTAGCCAACTACACCACAAAAGCTCGCAGGGCGAATGATCGATGCCGCAGTTTGGGTGCCGGTAGCCAAGGGAACCATAAAGTCAGCTACAGCAGCAGCGGAGCCGCTGGACGATCCGCCGGGAGTATGGGTAGTGTTGTGGGGATTGGCAGTGGGGCCGCTCTTAAAGGTCGCAAATTCCGTTGTCACAGTTTTGCCCAAAATAATACCGCCCGCTTTTCGCATCAGGGCAATCGAAACAGCATCCGTCGTCGGTTGATGCTTGCTGTAGATGGGCGAGCCATAGGATGTTGGTAGGTCATAGGTATCAAAAAGATCTTTGACGCCAATGGGTAGCCCATGCAAAAGACCGGTCGATGATCCACGATCGAGTTGCCGTGCACGCACGATAGCATTTTCTTTGCCTAGGCTTACCCATGCCTTGATGGTAGGTTCGCGTTGCCCAATGCGGTCCAAACATGCCAAGACTAAATGCTCAGCCTTTATCTTTCCTTGGGCAAGGGCGAGGGCGGCGTCGGATGCGCTGAGGCTTTCTAGATCATTCATGCATCTATTCTAATGGTGCTGGCGTATGATCGCAATTCAGTGCAGTTCACCCCTGTTTTTTCATCATCCTTTTTCACTTTTATGGCTATTCCCCACACCATTAACCGCGAAGCTTGGTTACAAGAGGCAGTTCGACGCCTTGAGCCGATTTTTTCCAAAGCAGGCTATGCGATTCCGCCGGTACGCGTATCCTGCGGCTTTCCGGCCTCAAGCAGCCCGCGAACCACCTTGGGCCAGTGCTGGCCACGCGAGCGCTCGGGCGATGGCGTGAATGAGATTTTTATTTCCCCCAAATTGGATGAGCCCGTTCAGTTACTGGATACCTTAGTCCATGAGCTCTGCCATGCAGTGGACGACTGTTTCAGTGGCCACGGTGAGGATTTCAAGGGGATAGCGCAGGCATTGGGCCTAGAGGGGCCTGCACGTATGGCCCACGCCAGCGAAGCCCTAGTCGTGCGGCTGATGATGATTGGTCAGGAGTTGGGGCCATACCCCCATCAGGCGATTGCCTTCCCGCCTCCACGACCCAGCAATGCCAGTCGCAGTAAGGCGAAGTGCGGGCAGTGCGGTTACGAAGTGACCCTACTGAAGCGCTGGGCCAGCTATGGCGCGCCAATCTGCCCTAAAGACAATATCCGGATGCAGGAGGCTGTGCCCGAAACGATTGAAAACACCCCTAATGCCGACTCAGACTCGATCGCCGAGGGCAAGCCGGGGCGGGATACGATTAGGCGCGCCATCAGTTAGTGGCAGTAACCTATTCCCCCGCAGTAAGGCTTGTAAAATAGTTTCCGCAATTGTGCTGCCCGGCACACCGTCTAACTCACTCTCACGAAGCCCGCCATGAAAGCACAAAAAATAATTCAGAATCCGAAGATTGCCGTCATTCCAGGAGATGGTATCGGCAAAGAAGTGATGCCCGAGGGCGTGCGCGCTTTAGAAGCGGTCAGCAGAAAACTTGGCATCCCGATGCAGTTTGATCATTTTGATTTTGCAAGTTGTGATTACTACCTCAAGCATGGCAAGATGATGCCGGACGATTGGTTCGATACCTTAATGCAATACGACGCCATTTTCTTTGGCGCAGTCGGTATGCCCGATATTCTCCCGGATCATGTGTCGCTGTGGGGAAGTTTGATTCAGTTCCGCCGCGGCTTTGATCAGTACGTCAATTTACGCCCCGTCCGCTTATTGCCTGGTGTGCCTTGCCCACTCGCCAATCGCAAACCCGGTGATATTGATTTTTTCGTGGTGCGCGAAAACACCGAAGGTGAATACTCGAGCGTAGGCGGCAAAATGTTCCCCGATACCGATCGGGAATTTGTCTTGCAAGAATCCGTTTTTACCCGTCATGGTGTCGACCGCATTCTGAAGTTTGCCTATGACTTAGCTCAGAGCCGAGAGAAAAAACACCTAACGTCTGCAACTAAGTCCAACGGCATTGCAATCACCATGCCGTATTGGGATGAGCGGGTTGAGGCAATGGCCAAAAAATACCCGAACGTCAAAAGCGACAAGTACCACATCGATATCTTGACGGCGCAGTTTGTGATGAACCCAGACCGTTTCGATGTCGTCGTTGCAAGTAATTTATTTGGCGACATTTTGTCGGATTTGGGCCCTGCATGTACCGGCACCATTGCGGTAGCGCCATCCGGCAGCATTAACCCCGAGGGATTGTTCCCATCGCTGTTTGAGCCTGTGCATGGATCTGCACCGGATATTTTTGGTAAGATGATTGCGAACCCAATCGGCCAAATTTGGAGTGCCTCCATGATGATGGATCACTTGGGCTATCCCGAGGCCGGCATGCTTATCTTTACAGCCATTGAAGACGTGCTTTCTGCAGGCCCTGGTCATGCACCACTCACACCGGATGTGGGCGGTACTGCGAAGACAGATGATCTGGGTAAAGCCATTGCTGCGGCAATCGAGCGCTAGACGCGAACGTCAATAGACGTGACTCGAATGCAATAAAGGGGGATTAATCCCCCTTTATTCATTTAGGCATTCTTAAATACAAGACGCCTTTTATAGTGCTGTGATTATTGCGCTGTATTGATGGCGCGCTCCCACACCGGATCTTTTTTACTCGCTTTTGCAATCTCGGCTAGGATTTGTTCATGGAGTTTGCAGTCATCTTCGCTGGCAGCCAACACCATTAAATTTTTCGGGAGCGGCTTGGTTTGACCGGATCCATCGAGGTTGGCTGAGTAGTCAATTAAATCAATCGTGAGGTCTTCCTGACCCCGCGTCATTGCAACATAGACCTCGGCTAAGAGCTGCGCATCCAATAAAGCGCCGTGCAAGGCTCGGTGGGTATTGCTAATGGAAAAACGCTCACAGAGGGCATCCAAGGAGTTACGTTTGCCAGGGAACATCTGGCGGGCATTGACGAGGGTGTCAATCACATTGCTGGCATGGCTGCGAAACGGCGTTCGTTTTAGAAGGGCAAATTCACTATCCAAGAAGCCCAAATCAAACGGCGCATTGTGAATAATCAATTCGGCACCAGCAACAAATTCAATTAGATCTTCTGCGATCTGAGCGAAGACGGGCTTATCCGATAAAAAAGCCCGCGAAAGGCCGTGAACGGCATAGGCTCCGGCATCGATGTCGCGCTCTGGATTAATGTAATGGTGAAATGTCCGCTCAGTCAGTCTGCGGTTTACCAGCTCAACGCAACCAATCTCAATTACGCGATCGCCCGTGGCTGGATTCAGACCAGTTGTTTCGGTATCGAGTATGACTTGGCGCATTAGGTTGTTCCTTCCAGGTCTGCCGGACTAATCTTGAGTGGGCCGTTGCCGGCATATTTATCCAAGTAGAGGTAGATGACTGGGGTAATAAAGAGCGTCACAAATTGCGACACAATTAAACCGCCAGCAACCGAGATACCCAGGGGTTGGCGAAGTTCAGCGCCGGCACCTAAACCCAGTGCAATGGGCAGTGCGCCCATTAAGGCCGCAAAGGTGGTCATCATGATGGGTCTAAACCGCAAAATACAGGCAGTCCGAATTGCTTCTTCGGGGCTCATACCCTGGTTACGCTGTGCATCGAGGGCAAAGTCAATCATTAAGATAGCATTCTTCTTGACGATACCAATCAGCAGCAAAATGCCGATGATGGCGATGATGGAAAGTTCTAAGTTAAACATCCACAAGAAGAGGAGTGCGCCAATGGCTGCGGAGGGCAGTCCGGCCAAAATAGTCAGCGGATGAATATAGCTCTCATACAAAACGCCGAGCAAGACGTAGATCACGCCCAGGGCTGCCAAAATCAAGATAATCTGCCCCGATTGATTTTCTTTAAAGACCTTGGCATCGCCGCCGTAACTGGTAATGATCGAGCTTGGTAACTGCAGCTCTTTAACAAAGCCATCGATTGCTTTGGTGGCATCGCCCAATGGGACATCGGGCGCTAAATTAAAGGAGATGGTAATCGCCGGAATTTGGCCTTGGTGATTGACTGAGGTTGGACCGACCTCGCGTTTAAAGGTCGCCAGTCCCGAGAGTGGGATGAGGCGATCGGTAGCACGACCCCGGACAAACACTTTACTTAAATCGGTTTCAAACTGGCGCTGATCATCGGCGGCTTGCAAAATAACCGAGTAGGTATTGACGTTGGTGTAGATCGATGACACTTGACGTTCACCAAACGAGTTGTAGAGCGCTTGACGGATATCCGCTACTGTGACGCCCGCAGTAGCTGCTTTTTCACGGTCAATGTCAATCTTGACATTAAGGCCGCGCAATTGCGAGTCGGTGTTCACGTCCCGAAAAATCGGATCGGCACGCATCTTTTCTAAGATCTTAGTGGACCACTCATTAATCCCATCAAAGCCCACGCTTTGCAGAGTAAATTGATAGCGGCTTTTGCTAGAACGCCCACCCAGCTGCAAGTTTTGAATCGGACGCATAAAGACAGAGATGCCAGGCAGCTCCCTAAAGTCTTTGCGCAGGGACTCTAGGACCATTTTCATATTTTCGCGCTCGCTTTTGGGTTTGAGCACAATAAAAATTCGGCCAGTATTCGAACCTGCGCTTAGGCCGCCACCCAGGATGGAAACCGAATTGGCCACATTGGGATTGTTCATGACGATTTGCGCAGCTTTGTCTTGCATTTCCAGCATGGATGGAAAGGCCATATCCTCGGAAGCTTCCAATGTTGCAATGATCTGCCCGATATCTTCCTCTGGAAAAAATCCTTTTGGGCTATAAATAAACATCACGATCGTCAGGATGATCGTCCCAACCGAGCCTATTAAGACGGGCTTACGGTAAATCAAGGCCTTATCGAGGTAGTGAACGTAGCGCTCAGTCGTCCAAGAAAAGAGCTGATCAAAGCGGCGATTGATAGCAAATTCTTTCGCGACGTGGCCAGGCTTTGGTAAAAAACGGCTACACAGCATAGGGACTAGCGTGAGGGAAACTACCGCCGATACCAAGACTGCTAAGGAGACCACGACTGCAAACTCTCTAAACAGTAATCCGGTCGGGCCTTGCATAAAAAAGAGGGGAATAAAAACCGCCACCAAAGACAGGGAGATCGACACAATCGTAAAACCAACTTCCTTACTACCCTTCAGGGCCGCTTTTAATGGCGACATCCCTTGTTCGGTGTAGCGCACAATATTCTCCAGCACCACAATTGAATCGTCGACCACGAGTCCAACCGCTAGGGTGATGCCCAGCAAGGAAATGTTATCTAGACTGTAGCCCATGAAGTAGAGCAGCGAGAAGGCGCCAATCAGGGAGATCGGCAAACTCAGCGAAGGAATGATGGTGGCTGAGGCGTGCTTTAAAAACAGGAAAATAACCAGCACAACCAACGCAATGGTCAGCATCAGGGTGATATTGACATCGTGAATCGCTTCACGAATGGAGATAGAGCGATCGTTAACCGGAATTAACTTGATGGAGGCGGGTAACTGTTTTTCAAACTCGGGCAGCAAGGCTCGAATGGAATCGACTACCTTCACCGTATTAGCATTGGGTTGCCGTAATACTGCAATCGCAATTGAGCGCTCACCATTGGTGGTAGAGAGCCAGCGGACGTTTTCATAGCTCTCGACCACTTCAGCCACGTTGCCGAGGTAAATAGGCAGACCATTGCGCTGCGCAATGATTAAGTCGCTAAAGTCCTTGGCGGTGACCAGTTGCTCATTGGCATAAATTGTCATGGCTTGACGGGGGCCATCCAAAATACCAACGGGGGTATTGCTGTTTGCTTTATTCAGGGCTAAGGCAATGTCTTCCATTGTCAAGTTGTTAATGGCAAGGGCGTCTGGCCTTGCTTTAACGCGAATCGCATAGCGCTTTGCGCCGTAAATCTGAATCTGTGCCACTCCATCAATCGTTGATAAAGTGGGTGAAATTAAATTCTCCGCGTAATTATTTAAATCCGAAAGATCGAGCGAGGGTGAGGTCATGCCGATAATCAAGACCGGTGCGTCGGCGGGATTGACCTTTCGGTATGACGGCTGAATGGTCATCTCAATCGGCAGACGTCGCTGCGCTCGCAGCAATGCGGCCTGCACATCGACTGCAGCCTTATCAATATCCCGATCGTTATTAAATTCCAGAGATATGCTGGTACTGCCGAGGGAATTTACCGAGCTAATGAGCTTGATGCCATCGATGGTAGAAAATTCTTTTTCAAGTGGTAGCGCAACTGCTGATGCCATGGTTTCTGGCGATGCACCAGGCAAACTCGCGCTGACTGAAATGACGGGGGTATTAAAACTGGGTAGGGCGGCAACCGGAATTTTGGTGTAAGCGACGATCCCAGCAATCACTGTCGCTAGCGACAGCAAGGTGGTCATAATCGGCCGCCGAATACACAGCTCAGACAGCGTCATTTTTTCTCGGGAGCCGCGGGGGCAGTGGGCGCTGGTTTTGCCAGTGCTTTTGGTGTGTTCGCCGGTTTTGCTTCGCGTACTTTGCTGCCAGGTCGGAGATTTTGTTTGCCTTCAACCACCACGCGCGAGCCTGCATCAATGCCATCAATCACCGCATTGCCTTGGTACTCGTACAGCACTTTGACAGGCTTCATTACCACCTTATCGTCATCCTTTTCAACGAGGTAGACGAAGCGACCCTTGGGATTGATGACGACTGCCTGCGAAGGAATGAGCATGACATTGCTTAAGGTGCTGGCTTCTAATTTAATCCGGGCAAATTGCCCAGGAATCAATGCGCCATTTTTATTCTCTAAGCGGGCCTTCAAACGTACCGCGCCAATCACGGGGTCAACTTGGTTATCAATCACATAGACCAAGCCAGGATACTGTGCGGTCTCGATATTACCGATGCTCACGCTGACTGGAAGGGGTGCGTCGTCCTTGCGTGACTTTAGCAACAATGGAATATCGCGCTCAGGAACGGTGAACTGGACATTAATGGGATCGAGCTGGGTAATGGTGACCATCGCGCCACTAGTTGAGGTCGCAGTCGAGCTCGTTGAGGACACGACGATGTTACTGGCCTGCACTAAAGAGCCGGGAAAGACATTAATGATGCCGGCGCGTCCGTCAATCGGGGAGCGTAGATAGTTATACGACAGCTGTACTTCGGCAGCGCGAGCTGCAGCTCGGGTTGATGCGGCATTAGCCTCTGCCGTATCCAGCCCTGCCTTGGATATGAAATTTTTAGCTACCAATTCTTTCGCACGCACCAGTTGACGTTGCGCATCATTGGCAAGTGCCTGGGCACGATCAAAATTGGCTTTGTCGGTTCGGTCGTCAAGGGTGAAAAGCAAATCCCCCTTTTTCACGATTTGGCCTTCAGTGATGTTGACCTTGGTAACGATGCTGGTAATTTGGGGGCGCACATCAACAATACTGGCGGCGACAATCGTACCCGTTGCCTCGATCACGAACGGAACATCTTTGCGTTCCACAATTACACTACTGACAGTTTGCGGCCCACCTCTTTTGCTGGCAGGCGGATTAAAGTGATCGTAGGTCTTATCGGCCGCAATTAGGATCAGCACAAGAGCAAGAAGCCACCATTTGCGGCGGATGGCAAACGCCCATACGCTGGCAAAGTCAATTTTTGACCAGAGTAATGCGATTTTCGACAGCAGGTAGTTGCTGACCCTTTGAATGGTTTGCAACAGCGACGAGGCAACTTTGCTTAACCAGGGTGTTTTTGGAGCGTTTTCAGCCAATTGATCTCAGTTTTTCTTAGGTATTTAGCTATGAAGCTATTAGGTCCTTTTGGATAGCCCATTCTCTCATAAGCCTTTGGGCTTGGGGTAAAGCCAGCATGCCTGAAAAGCGGCCTAAAACTACCCCACTAAAGTGCTCTAGGCACTTCGTTTTGCGAGCAACTCTTCTACCCCGCGGTTGGCCAAGGCATCGGCGAGCTCATTGCCGGGATGGCCATTGTGGCCGCGCACCCAATGCCAGGATATCTGGTGACCGGGCAGGAGGGAATCGAGCTCTTGCCAAAGGTCCGCGTTTTTAACGGGCTCGCGACTGGAGGTTCGCCATTGGCGCTTTTTCCAGCCTTCTAGCCATTCCGTAACCCCTTTTTGAACATACTGGGAGTCGGTGTACAGCGCAACGGTGGAGGGTTGCTTCAAGGCACGCAGCGCATGAATAACCGCACTCATCTCCATGCGGTTGTTGGTGGTTAGTTCAGCGCCCCCATGCATATGCCGTTCATGCTGGCCCGATCGCAATACCGCCCCCCAGCCTCCAGGGCCTGGGTTGCCTTTGCAGGCTCCATCGGTGTAAATGGTGATGTGAGGCAGAGAAGGGTCAGGCTGGCTCATGGCGGTCATGTTGGTTGTGGGGAGCGGTGGGCTGTATTTTGCTCTCCACCGCGGGATTGAGTTGACGAAGTGGCGATGGCCGTTTTTGGACGACGCGACCAACCAGGCGCATGCCGGGGTGGCGTTTGACCGCAGAGACCATAAATACGGCGCCAAAAATAGGCCACCACCGATTGCCCATAGGCTCAAGGTAGTTCATGCGCGCAATGGCTGACTCGCCTTGCAAAGGGAACTTGTAGCAGGCAAAGTGGCCTCGATCCAAGGAGAAATTCAGTAACTTTAACCAGTCACGGATGCGCAATAGATTAATGAACTGACCCTCTCTGGGTAAAAATGGCTTCCCAATTAAGCTGCCAAGGTATTGCCGCGCACCCCACAGGCTGGCAGGATTAAATCCAGACAAAATGAGTCGACCCTCAGGCACGAGCACCCGGTCGGCCTCACGCAGAATGTGATGGGGGTCATCTGCAAACTCCAATACATGCGGCAATACCAGTAGATCGACGCTCTCTGCCGCAAAGGGCAGCTCGTCGGGCAAGCCTTCGATGACGTGCCAATTCGGTGTTGCGGCTATAGCTGACTGCGCAGCTAAGGATTGATCAGCATGCGTTAATAGGGCGCGCATTGGCATCCGGTTTTCGCGCAAACAATGGAGTTGCGGCAAGCCAATTTGAACCGCATTAAAGCCAAATACATCCATGACCGTTTTATCAAACCACAGCTGCTCTGCATGCAAAACGTATTGACCTGGTGGCGAGGCAAGCCAGGCATCCCACGAGCCATCCGCTGACAAAATAGGGCTTTCGGGCGGGGCTTGGGTTGGTATCATGTGCCTATGGTAACGAAATCCACATTGCAAGTCTGGCCCATACCGGCTTTTGACGACAACTACATCTGGTGCATTCACGATGGTGCGTCTGCCTTGGTCGTCGATCCGGGCGATGCGGGCCCCGTATTGGATTACTTGGAGAGTCAGGCGCTGACCCTCACCGGCATTCTGATTACCCACCATCACGCAGACCACACGGGCGGCATTCTGGATTTATTGGCTTATGTTGCCAATGATTCTCTTCCAGTTTATGGCCCAGTAGCAGAGGCCATTCCGGGACGTACCCAATCCTTAATGGAAGGCGACCGGGTGGAATGCACTGCACCGGCGATTGCGTTCACGGTCTTGGAAGTGCCCGGCCATACCTTAGGGCACATTGCCTACTTTTCCGCTGGTAATGCGCCCATGCTTTTTTGTGGCGATACCTTATTTGCATCTGGCTGCGGTCGCTTGTTTGAGGGAACGCCCACCCAGATGTCGCAGTCCTTGGCAAAATTTGCGGCCTTGCCACCCGAAACGGCGGTGTATTGCACCCATGAGTACACGCTCTCGAATATCCGTTTTGCCTTAGCGGTTGAGCCGAATAATTCCGATCTCATCACTTGGTCGAATACAGCAAAGGACTTGCGCCAGGCAAACAAACCCACTGTACCAACCACCATTGGGCATGAGCTACGGGTTAATCCCTTTATGCGCTCAAATCAAGCAGATGTGATTGCATCGGCACTACGCGTATCTGGCGCTGCTGCATTGCCGAGTCAGGCGCACGTACTGGCGGCGATTCGGGCTTGGAAGGATCGGTTCTGATGCTCTTGCGCCAATGCGATTTCAGGCGCTGGTATTTGCATTGGCGATCACTCCTTCTCGTCGCCACGGTGGCCGCCTTAACGGGCTGCGCCGGTATGGGTAACGATTGGTCTTCTGACGCAAGCAATAGCGCTACTAACCCACGCGCTGCCAAAGCACCCCGAGTTGACCTCAGCAAGCAATCGGTTAGTAGCTTAACTGCTCCATCCAGTAATTTATGGCTTCGCATACAAGATGGCTTTACGATGCCCGAGCTCAATAGTCCGCTGGTGATTACAGAGACGCGCCGCTTGGCGGCGAAACCCGAATACGTTCAACGCTCGATGGCGCGCTCATCACGCTACTTGTTCTACATTGTTGAAGAAGTAAATTTACGCGGCATGCCTACTGAAATCGCTTTGTTGCCATTTGTCGAGAGCGCCTTCAATCCGGTAGCCAAATCGACTGCGAAAGCAATGGGCATTTGGCAATTTATGCCGGCGACCGGAAAAGATTTCAAGTTAACGCAAAACGTGTTTCGCGATGAGCGTCGCGATGTCTTGCAGTCAACCCATGCTGCGCTGGATTACCTGCAACGCTTGCATCGGCAGTTCGGCGATTGGCAGTTGGCTTTGGCGGCATACAACTGGGGCGAGGGCAATGTGGCCAAAGCAATCAAGCGCAATCAGGCCGCCAGACTGCCAACCGATTACCTGAGTTTGAAGATGCCAAAAGAGACCCGTGATTACGTTCCTAAACTGATGGCGTACAAAGCCATCGTTTTGGATCCGAAGGCGTACGGTATTGTTTTGCCGGAGCTTGAGAACCACCCGTATTTTGTAGCGATTGACGTTACCCGCGACATTGACGTGGAGGTGGTAACAACCTTATCGGGTCTTACGCCTGAAGAATTTCGCAATCTCAATCCCTCGTTTAATAAGCCGGTCATCTTAAGTGCTGCTAATCAGCAAATCCTCTTGCCATTTGGCCATGCAGAGGTGTTTCAAGAGAATCTCAAAAACTATCCTGGACCACTATCCACCTGGACCGCTATCCGCGTTCCGGCCACGGAGTCAGCGGAGCAGCTTGCAAAGCGTCTGGGAGTCAGCTTAGCAGTGTTGCGTGAGGTCAATGCAATACCTTCTGGTATGCGCGTCAAAGCGGGGTCGACCGTACTAATACCGAAGCCCAGCACCAAGTCTGCCGATGTGCCCGAGCAACTGGCTGAAAACGCCAGCCTCAATTTAGTCAGGCCTGCGCCCGTGAAAAAGGCGGCCGCACCTGCCGCTGCAGGTAAGAAAGCCAATGCGACGCCCTCAAAAACCGCGCAAAACAGCCCAAAATCCAGCGTTAAGACTGCCAGTCAGCAAAAGCCCGTATCGACAGACGCCACCAAATCTGCGAAAACAACTACTGCAAAAGCAGGTTCTACCCCGCAATAGGGTAGATTTAGCATTTGCTTGCTAGCAGTACCGAATCCATTTAAGTATTTTTTTAGGTAAATCATGTCCTACAAAACCGTTCACGCCCAATCCATTCAAGATCCTCATGCCTTTTGGGGAGAGGAAGCAAAACACATCCACTGGGAAAAGCCTTTTGATACGGTACTGGACTATTCTAAGCCGCCGTTTGCACACTGGTTCAAGGGTGGACTAACCAATCTTTGCTACAACGCAGTTGACCGGCATTTGGCCGAGCGCGGCGATCAAATTGCCTTGGTGGCAGTCTCCACCGAGACCAATATTGAAAAGGCATACACCTTTAAAGAGCTGCATGCCGAAGTGAATCGCATGGCTGCCATTTTGAAGGCGAATGGCGTTGGCAAAGGAGATCGAGTATTAATCTACATGCCGATGATTGCGGAAGCCAGTTTTGCGATGCTGGCGTGCGTGCGCATTGGCGCAATTCATTCAGTGGTGTTTGGTGGTTTTGCATCGCATAGTTTGGCATCGCGCATTGAAGATGCCACACCCAAAATGATTATTACAGCTGAGGCGGGCATGCGTGGCGGTAAGGCAGTGCCTTACAAGCCGCTGCTCGATGAAGCGATTGCACTCTCGTCCTATAAGCCTGCAAAAGTATTGATCGTCAACCGTGGTTTAACCGAGTTTGTCATGGTGGATGGGCGCGACCTCGATTACACCGCCGAGCGCTTAGCTCATCTCCATGCGGAGGTGCCGGTGGAGTGGGTTGATGCAACTCATACCTCCTATATTTTGTATACCAGCGGTACGACTGGTAAACCGAAGGGTGTGCAGCGCGATACCGGTGGCTATGCCGTAGCACTGGCATCGGCAATGCGTTTGATCTTTTGTGGCAAGCCAGGTGAAACCATGTTCACTACCTCCGATATTGGCTGGGTGGTTGGTCATAGTTTCATTATTTATGGACCGCTCATTAATGGCACGGCCACCATCATGTACGAAGGAACCCCTTTGCGTCCGGATGGCGGAATTTGGTGGAGCCTAGTTGAGAAATACAAGGTATCGGTGATGTTCTCTGCGCCTACTGCAATTCGGGTGCTGAAGAAACAAGATCCTGCGTTCTTAACTAAATACGATTTATCGAGCTTGCGTACTTTGTTTTTGGCGGGCGAGCCCCTGGATGAGCCAACCGCAACCTGGATTCATGAGGCTATTGGCAAGCCAGTGGTCGATAACTATTGGCAAACCGAAACCGGCTGGCCTATTTTGGCGATTCAGCGCGGTATCGAGGTCATGCCCCATAAATTTGGCTCCCCTGGCTTGCCGGTATTTGGTTACAACATGAAGTTATTGGATGAGGCCACTGGCGAGGAGCTCGGACCCGATCAAAAAGGGGTGGTAGCGATTGAAGGTCCACTGCCTCCGGGTTGCATGCAAACCGTGTGGGGTGATGATGATCGTTATGTCAAAACCTACTGGAGCACTATTCCCGGTAAGTTGATTTATTCCACCTTTGATTGGGGTATTAAGGACAAGGATGGCTACTACTTCATTCTGGGTCGTACCGATGATGTCATCAACGTGGCCGGTCACCGATTGGGTACGCGCGAAATCGAGGAGAGCATCTCCAGCCATGCCAACATTTCCGAGGTGGCAGTCGTTGGCATTGAAGACAAGCTGAAAGGTCAAGTTGCGATTGGTTTTGCAATACCAAAAGATGCATCGAACGTCGCCAATTTAGAAGCGGAGCTAATGAAAACCGTCGATTCGCAATTGGGCGCGGTTGCGAGACCTGCACGCGTTTACATTGTCACGGCTTTGCCGAAGACCCGTTCTGGGAAGATTGTGCGTCGCGCTTTGCAAGCGGTTGCCGAAGGGCGCGACCCCGGTGATATCAGTACGATGGAAGACCAATCGGTACTGATCCACATTAAAACGGTGATTCAGGAAAGTGCCAAAAAAGCCTAGAAAAAACCGATCCAAAAAAGCAGAAAGCAGAGAGAAATCAAAGCAGGCACTGGGCGGCCGCACCGCCCAGTAAGGCTGCGGCTGGTTTGGCGGGAAGCGTGCCTACGAACTGGTATTATTGATGGGTTCGTAACTCAATAAATTACCCTAGCGCTTAAAAACACTCACCTCCCGCAACCACTTCCGGGTAGGCTATTTGGGGGTGTTGAGCGTTGGATGGCAGCAGGGATTGGAGATGGTTTGTCACCCTTGCTTCCTTCTTTTCCCCCAGCCGTTTTGGCATTAGCCGATGGCACTCTCTTTTCAGGTTATAGCATTGGCGCCCCTGGCGAAACTGCCGGTGAAGTTGTTTTCAATACCGCCTTAACGGGTTATCAAGAAATCATCACCGATCCAAGTTATTGCCGTCAGATTGTGACCTTGACGTATCCGCACATTGGCAATGTCGGCGTCAATGACCAAGACGACGAATCATCGCAAATTCATGCGGCTGGTTTAGTGATTAAAGACCTTTCGCGCCGCGTTTCAAACTTTCGCTCCGAACAAAGCCTCGAGTCGTATTTGCAAAAGGCAGGCATTCCTGGCATCGCCGGCATTGATACGCGTAAGCTGACCCGTTTGCTGCGGGATAAGGGCGCACAGTCGGGCGCGATTGTGGCTGGCAAGATCGGCGACGATCCTGCAGCTCTCGGTGCCAGAGCCCTTGAGTTAGCCAAGGCATTTCCAGGCATGAGCGGCTTAGACCTAGCGCAGGTCGTTAGCACCAAAACTGCATACCCGTGGCGCGAAGCCGAGTGGGACTTGCACGGCCCCAATGGCAAGCCCGCTTACCGTAGCCTCGATACCAAAAAATCCATCAAGAAAGTGGTGGCGTATGACTTTGGCGTCAAGCGCAATATTCTGCGCATGCTCACCGAGCGCGGTTGCGAATTAACCGTGGTGCCAGCCAAAACGACAGCCGCAGAAGTTCTGGCCATGAAACCCGATGGGGTGTTTTTCTCCAACGGACCCGGCGATCCTGGTCCTTGTGATTACGCGATTACTGCCGCAAAAGAAATTATCGAGAAGGGTGTTCCCACGTTCGGCATCTGTTTAGGCCATCAAATTATGGGCTTAGCTGCTGGCGCGAAGACCCTAAAAATGAAATTCGGTCATCACGGCGCTAACCATCCGGTAAAGGATTTGGATAGCGGGCGGGTGGCGATTACGTCCCAGAACCATGGATTCGCGGTCGATGCGAAGACATTGCCGAGCAATGTGCGGGTGACCCACGTCTCGCTTTTTGATGGCTCGCTGCAGGGTCTCGCGTGGACAGACAAGCCGGCCTTTTGCTTTCAGGGGCATCCCGAGGCATCGCCCGGACCCCACGACATCGCTTACTTATTCGATCACTTTATGGACTTAATGCATGGCGCTCCAACCAGTAAACAAGGAGGCAACTAATGCCTAAGCGGAGCGACATTAAAAGCATCCTGATTATTGGTGCAGGCCCGATTGTTATTGGACAGGCTTGTGAATTTGACTACTCCGGGGCCCAAGCATGTAAAGCACTACGCGATGAGGGCTATAAAGTTATTTTGGTCAACAGCAATCCCGCGACCATCATGACTGATCCCGAGATGGCCGATGTCACCTACATTGAGCCGATTACATGGGAAGTGGTTGAGCGCATTATTGCCACGGAAAAGCCCGATGCCATATTACCGACCATGGGTGGTCAAACGGCGCTGAATTGCGCCTTGGATTTGCATCGCCACGGTATTTTAGAAAAGTACGGTTGCGAATTAATTGGCGCATCTCCGGAGGCGATTGACAAAGCCGAAGACCGTCAAAAGTTTAAAGATGCGATGACCAAGATTGGCCTCGGCTCTGCTAAATCCGGCATTGCGCATTCGATGGATGAAGCCGTCGCCGTGCAACAACGTATTCAGGCTGAAACCGGTAGCGCCGGTTTCCCGGTGGTGATTCGCCCCTCATTCACGATGGGCGGCTCGGGTGGCGGCATTGCGTACAACCGCGAAGAGTTCGAAGAAATCTGCAAGCGCGGTTTGGAGCTTTCACCCACCGGTGAGCTATTGATTGAAGAGTCACTGCTGGGCTGGAAAGAATTTGAGATGGAAGTGGTGCGTGACCGCGCCGACAATTGCATCATCGTCTGCTCGATCGAGAATCTAGATCCGATGGGCATTCATACGGGCGACTCGATTACGGTGGCGCCTGCTCAAACCCTAACGGATAAAGAGTATCAGTTAATGCGGAACGCATCGATTGCGGTGCTACGTGAAATTGGTGTGGATACCGGCGGATCGAACGTGCAGTTCTCGATCAATCCAGTCGATGGCCGCATGATCGTGATCGAGATGAACCCCCGTGTTTCACGTTCATCTGCTTTAGCATCCAAAGCGACTGGATTTCCGATTGCAAAAGTCGCCGCAAAATTAGCGGTAGGTTACACCTTAGATGAGCTCCACAACGACATTACCGGCGGCGCCACACCGGCCTCGTTTGAGCCATCGATAGATTATGTCGTCACGAAGATTCCCCGTTTTGCATTTGAGAAGTTCCCTCAGGCAGATTCGCGCTTGACGACGCAAATGAAATCGGTCGGTGAAGTGATGGCCATTGGCCGTACCTTCCAAGAGTCCTTTCAGAAAGCCTTGCGTGGCCTAGAGGTTGGTGTTGACGGTCTAGATGAGCGCTCAACTGATTTAGAAGACATCATTCAGGAAATTGGTGAGCCAGGTCCTGATCGTATTTGGTATTTGGCCGATGCATTCCGTATGGGCATGGGCTTGGATGAGATCTATGAAGAAACCAAAGTCGATCCTTGGTTCTTAGAGCAGATTGAAGAGCTCATCTCGATAGAAAACACACTCAAGCAGCATGCGATTGATGGTTTGTCTGCGGATGAGTGGCGCTTATTAAAGCAAAAAGGATTTTCGGATCGTCGCTTGGCGAAGCTACTGAAGGTCGATGCAGCATCCGTCCGTGCCGCGCGCCACCGCCTGAAGGTATTCCCAGTTTATAAGCGAGTCGATACCTGCGCCGCTGAGTTCGCCACGAATACGGCGTATATGTATTCCACCTACGAAGCAGAACACGGCGAATGTGAATCGCAGCCAACGAATCGCGACAAGATCATGGTTCTGGGCGGCGGACCGAATCGTATCGGCCAAGGCATTGAATTTGATTACTGCTGCGTGCATGCTGCTCTTGCCATGCGCGAAGACGGTTACGAAACCATCATGGTCAACTGTAATCCCGAGACCGTATCGACGGACTACGACACATCGGATCGCTTGTACTTTGAGCCTTTGACCTTAGAAGATGTTCTCGAGATCGTTGCCAAGGAAAAACCCAAGGGTGTGATCGTGCAGTACGGTGGTCAAACACCGCTCAAACTAGCCTTGGATTTAGAGGCCAACGGTGTTCCCATTATTGGTACATCCCCCGACATGATTGATGCGGCTGAAGACCGCGAGCGTTTCCAAAAACTATTGCATACCTTGGATTTGCGTCAGCCCCCGAACCGCACAGCCCGCGCTGAAGACGAAGCCTTGCGATTAGCCGAAGAAATTGGTTACCCCTTGGTGGTGCGTCCATCCTATGTGCTGGGCGGTAGGGCAATGGAAATCGTGCACGATGGTCGTGATTTAGAGCGCTATATGCGCGAAGCAGTCAAGGTATCGCATGATTCACCAGTGTTATTGGACCGCTTCTTAAATGACGCAATTGAATGTGATGTGGATTGCATCAGCGATGGCGAGACCGTATTTATTGGCGGTGTGATGGAGCACATCGAACAGGCTGGAGTCCACTCCGGTGACTCAGCGTGTTCATTGCCACCGTATTCCTTATCCGAAGCCACCGTTGATGAAATCAAACGTCAAACCGCAGCCATGGCCCGAGGTCTCAATGTGGTCGGCCTGATGAACGTGCAGTTCGCAATTCAGAATGTCGATGGCAACGATGTGATTTATGTCCTGGAAGTTAATCCCCGCGCATCGCGGACAGTACCATTTGTCTCGAAGGCGACCGGCCTTCAACTCGCCAAGATTGCCGCGCGTTGCATGGTGGGTCAGACCTTATCCAAACAAGGCATTACACGCGAAGTCATTCCGCCATATTTCTCGGTCAAGGAAGCGGTCTTTCCGTTTAATAAATTCCCTGGTATTGACCCCATCTTGGGACCTGAGATGCGCTCCACGGGCGAGGTGATGGGTGTTGGTAAAACCTTCGGTGAGGCTTTGTTTAAGTCGCAACTGGGCGCTAGCATCAAGCTTCCCAAAACCGGCACAGTGGTATTGACCGTGAAAGACAGCGACAAAGGTAAAGCAGTTGCCGTAGCGCAGCTCTTGCATGAACTCGGCTTTCCGATGGTGGCAACCAAGGGCACCGCCGCAGCGATTGCGGCTGCCGGTTTGCCGGTGCGCGTAGTCAATAAGGTGAAAGACGGCAGACCTCACATCGTTGACCTGATTAAAAACCGGGAAATTTCACTGGTCTTTACGACCGTCGATGAGACCCGCACTGCGATTGCGGATTCACGTTCGATTCGAACCAGCGCCCAGGCGAATGGTGTTACTTACTACACCACGATCAGTGCAGCACGGGCCGTGATGGATGGCCTGATGGCGTCAAAAAGTGGCGCTAAAGATTCACTTGAAGTCTATTCGCTGCAAAATTTACACCGCAGCCTCGAATAGTCTCTGTAAATACCGTCAACCTAGCTTAAACTACTTCTTTATTTCGTACATAAGCTAGGTTGCAGTATGAACACCATTCCGATTACCAAAGTTGGCGCTGAACTGCTTAAGGCAGAGTTGCATCGCCTCAAGCATGTCGAGCGTCCAGCCGTTATCAATGCCATTTCTGAGGCGCGTGCGCAGGGTGATTTATCCGAGAACGCCGAGTACGATGCCGCAAAAGAAAAGCAAGGTTTTATCGAGGGCCGCATCAAGGAGCTCGAGACCACACTGTCTGCCGCTCAAATTATTGATCCAGCGACCCTCGAGGTTGAAGGCCGGGTGGTATTCGGCGCGACCGTGGATCTTGAAGACTTGGAAGACGGCACGAAGTTTACCTACCAAATCGTTGGTGACGATGAGGCGGACATTGAAGTGAATAAAATTTCAATTAGCTCGCCGATTGCGCGCGCGCTGATTGGCAAAGAAGAAGGCGACGTGGTAGCGGTTCAGGCCCCAGCAGGTAACCGCGAAGTGGAGATTTTGGCAGTTCGCTACATTTAAATGACGACCGTTGCAGCGGATCGCCTTGCGCTATTCCAGCGACTCTTTTTGTTGATCGCTGGGGTATGGGTCGGTAGCCTGTTTGCGGTAGGCTTTTTGGTTGTTCCGACTATCTTCACCGCCTTACAGGATCGTCAGGTCGCCGGCATGATTGCGGGCACTCTTTTTCAAGTGGAGGCGTATCTTAGCGTGGCTGCTTGCCTTAGCCTCCTTGCGCTTGCTAGTCTGCTGGTAAAACGTAGAGTCGATCACTACCGCAGCATTCGTTGGATCACCTTGGCCTTATTGCTGTGTTCGGCGCTGACATGTTTCGGTTTAATTCCATACATGGATGCGCTACGCCAAGAGGCACTGCTATTGGGTGTACCAGTTATGGCATCGCCGTCTGCAAGCCTCTTTGGCCGCTTGCATGGCATTTCCAGCGGGCTGTTTTTAACCCAAAGCCTCTTGGGTCTGTGGATGGTGTGGCGATTAACTCGCCATCCAACAAACCCCTAGCCCACAAAACAGGAATTAACCCAGGGATTTTTTCTTGGTACTGGCTTGCCGCACTTTGCGGCGTTTGACTGGACCGGTTGGCGCTGCTGCCCGCTTGTAGCCAGGTGAGGACCAGCCAATCTTAGACTCCGCAGCATTCGCGCGTGTAGGGCGTGCTGTAGCGCTTTTGGATGCCACTTTTCGTGCAGGCGTCTCTGCTTTGCTGGCCACAGTTTTGCCGAAGGGTTTGGCAGCAGCGGTCCGCCGCGCAGAGCGCTCCGATGTGCTGGTAGCGCCCCGATTAACAGGGCGGTTTGGTGAGCGTGGTGCCTGAATTGATTTTTTGGTTTTATTGCCGCCGCGTGCATAGGGTGCATTGGCATCTTTGATGAGGGGCTCGGGGCGCCAGATCACCAATAACTTACCAATGTGCTGCACTGGCGCGGCATTGAGCTTGTCGCACAGCGCTTCGTAAATGGCAATGCGGTTTTCACGATCATCACCAAAAACGCGGACTTTAATCAAGTTATGGCTATTGATTGCAATTTCGGCTTCTTTGACCACGCCTAGGGTCAATCCATCGTTACCAATCATCACAACCGGGCTAAGGTCATGGGCTTTGGCTTTAAGCGCTTTGCGCTGGGCGGGGGAGATGATGAGTGCAGTCATGCCTCGATCATAGAGCATTGCTGTTTATCAGACCAGAATAAGCAGGTAAAGTAGAGCGTTCAGCGCAGTAAAGGTGGAGCTGAAATTAACCGATCGGGATCACGTGGCAAAGAATAAATTCAATAAAAGCTGGTTGCAGGACCACCTGATGGATCCCTACGTCAAGATGGCTCAAAAAGAGGGCTATCGCGCACGTGCGGCGTACAAGCTCAGTGAAATCGACGAGCAGGATCATTTGATCAAAGCCGGCATGGTGGTGGTTGATTTGGGTAGTGCGCCGGGCAGCTGGTCTCAATACGTACGTAATCGCCTCACCGAATTGGGCAAACACAATCCGAAGATTGAATCGGGAAAGCCCGATGGCGTGATTGTTGCGATTGATATGTTGCCGATGGAAGCCATTGCCGATGTCAGCTTCATCGAGGGCGACTTTCGGGAGGAGGAGGGCTTACATGCGCTCGAGTCCTTATTGCCCCCCAGTTGCAATGGCAAAGTGGATTTGGTTTTATCGGATATGGCGCCGAACTTATCGGGCGTGGGTATTGCCGATGCCGCCCGCATGGCAACCCTGGCTGAGTTGGCCTTGGACTTTGCTAAGGATCACCTGCAGCCCGACGGCGCTCTGCTGATTAAATGCTTTCATGGCAGTGGGTATAGCCAAATTGTGGAGACCTTTAAAAAGGTATTTAAGACGGTTTCAGCGAGAAAGCCCAAAGCCTCCCGCGATCGCTCGTCGGAGACCTTTTTGCTGGGTCGCCACTTGAAACCGCCAAAACAGCCGTAATATAGTAAATAACCCCTGTATTTTAGTGGTTTTAGCCAATAAAATTAGGCTAAACCCTTGAATTACGGAGGTAGTAGAATCATTTACATGAGGAAGCTGTCTTTTCGACTGCTTTTGTAATGGAAGAACTCCCGGATTAATCCGGCAAAGGTGGGTATTTGAACAACAATATGTTCCAAAAAATCGGCGTCTGGTTCATTGTGGGCCTCGTCCTTTTTACTGTGTTTAAACAGTTCGATAAGCCAAACACGCCAGAGCGAGTGACGTATTCCCAGTTTATGGATGATGCGCGAGATGGCAAGGTCCGCCGCGTTGATGTCCAAGGCCGTACCTTGCAAGTGACCCCAGTTGATGGAAACAAGTACTCCCTGATTTCCCCAGGGGACATCTGGATGGTCGGCGATCTGATGAAGGCCGGCGTTCAAGTCACCGGTAAAGCAGAAGACGAACCCAATTTATTGATGTCAGCTTTGTATTACCTCGGACCCACTTTATTGATTATTGGCTTTTGGTTTTTTATGATGCGGCAGATGCAAGGCGGCGGCAAAGGGGGCGCATTCTCCTTTGGTAAATCAAAAGCCCGCCTCGTGGATGAGAACAGCAATACCGTGACCTTCGGTGACGTGGCTGGCTGCGATGAGGCCAAAGAAGAAGTATTTGAGATCGTTGACTTCCTCAAGGATCCGCAAAAGTTTCAAAAGCTGGGCGGCCATATTCCCCATGGTGTTTTATTAGTAGGCCCTCCCGGCACTGGTAAGACCTTGCTGGCGCGTGCGATTGCGGGTGAGGCCAAAGTGCCATTCTTCTCAATCTCCGGTTCTGACTTCGTTGAGATGTTTGTGGGTGTTGGTGCATCCCGTGTGCGCGATATGTTTGAGAACGCCAAGAAAAATGCCCCTTGCATCATCTTCATTGATGAGATTGACGCAGTCGGCCGCCATCGTGGCGCCGGTATGGGCGGTGGCAATGATGAGCGTGAGCAAACCTTAAACCAAATGCTGGTTGAGATGGACGGTTTTGAAAGCAACAGTGGCGTTATTGTTGTTGCCGCAACCAACCGTTCCGATGTCTTGGATCGCGCTTTACTGCGCCCAGGCCGCTTTGACCGTCAAGTGCACGTTGGCTTGCCAGACATTCGTGGTCGTGAGCAGATTCTGCAAGTGCATATGCGCAAGGTACCCATTAGCCCCGACGTCAACGCAGCCGTATTGGCGCGTGGTACTCCAGGCTTCTCTGGTGCTGACTTAGCCAACTTAGTCAATGAGTCTGCACTGTTTGCTGCACGCCGCAATAAGCGTTCAGTTGACATGCAAGACTTTGAAGACGCAAAAGATAAGATCTACATGGGTCCAGAGCGCAAGTCCGCTGTGATGCGTGAAGAAGAGCGTCGCAATACGGCTTATCACGAGGCTGGCCATGCCGTGGTCGCGAAGGTATTGCCCAAGGCTGACCCCGTACATAAGGTAACGATCATGCCGCGCGGGATGGCTCTCGGCGTGACCTGGCAGCTGCCTGAGTTTGACCGCGTGAATTTATATAAAGACCGCATGCTCGAGGAGCTGGCCATTTTGTTTGGTGGCCGCGCAGCCGAAGAAGTGTTTCTGAATTCCATGAGCACGGGCGCATCGAATGACTTTGAGCGTGCAACTAAGATGGCGCGCGATATGGTGACGCGCTATGGCATGAGTGATAGCTTAGGCACTATGGTGTATGTGGACACTGAGCAGCAGGGCATGTTTGGTCCGAATAGCTCGAAGTCGGTTTCGGAGTTAACCCAGCAAAAAGTCGATGCGGAAATTCGGAGTTTGATTGACAGCCAGTACGCAATGGCTAGATCGATTCTGGAAAATAACAAAGATAAAGTTGAGGCGATGGTCACTGCACTCATGGATTGGGAAACCATCGATGCTGAGCAAATCAACGACATCATGGATGGCCGCCCCCCGCGGGCGCCCAAGCCAGTAGCTGCAACTGCATTTGGCAACTCAGCGGGTGGCCCGACTGGACCAACCGCAGGTAGTGCGCCTGCAGCCGCATAATCGGGCACTTCAGTTAGCGCAATGCAGTCGTTGAATCAGCCCGCAACATGGCGTTGCGGGCGTTTTCTTTTTGAGCTAGGACAAAGGCGAGCCAATCGCGAGCGGCCCTTGGTGATGGGGATACTCAATGCTACGCCGGATTCGTTTTCGGATGGCGGACGCTTTCATGCCAAAGACGACGCCGTGCGGCAAGCAGAGGCAATGATTGCTGCTGGGGTTGATCTGATTGATATTGGCGGAGAATCAACTAAGCCCGGCGCCATTCCAGTTTCACTGCAAGAAGAATTGGATCGGGTGCTACCAATTATTGAGGCACTCAAAGACTGCGGCGTTGCTTTATCAATCGATACTTACAAAGCAGAAACCATGCGGCAGGCTTTGCTCGTCGGTGTGGATTGCGTCAATGACATTTGGGCATTGCGCCAAGCGGGCGCAGAGCAAGTAATACTGGATCCTGCACTAGCGCGCAACTGCGGCATTGTATTAATGCACATGCAGTGTGATCCCATCACCATGCAGATCAATCCAAACTATGTGAATGTAGTCGCCGAAGTAAATACCTTTTTGTTGGAACGTACGCAAACTTTGATTGGGCAAGGCGTTGCCGCAGATCGAATTGCAATTGATCCCGGATTTGGTTTTGGCAAGAGCCTAGACCACAATCTCGCGATACTTCAGGACTTTAATCAGTTCACCCACCAAGGCCATCCGGTTTTAGCAGGCATTTCTCGAAAATCGATGCTGGGCAAAATTACCGGTAGAGAAGTTGGTGATCGACTTATACCGAGTGTGGCTGCAGCCGTTTTGGCGGCAGAGCGGGGTGCCAGCATCGTGCGCGTGCATGATGTTCCTGAAACCATCGATGCCTTAACGCTATGGGCGGTAGCCCAAGCAGCATGATGATGGACAAAAGCACGCTTCCCTTTGCCTGCCAGTTTTATAATGAATTCCTATGACGGCAAATAAGAAAAAGTATTTCGGCACTGATGGTATTCGCGGTGAGGTGGGCAAGGCCCCGATCATTCCGGATTTCATTCTGCGCCTAGGGTACGCTGCAGGTAGCGTTTTAAAGCAAGCAGCACCTGTGGGCGAGCGCTGCACCGTTTTAATTGGAAAAGATACGCGCGTATCAGGCTACTTATTAGAGGCCGCACTGGAAGCTGGTTTTTCTGCGGCGGGAGTCGATGTGATGCTCTGCGGTCCAATGCCAACACCCGGCGTGGCCTACCTCACTAAAGCATTGCGACTCTCTGCAGGTGTGGTGATCTCTGCATCGCACAACCCATACCAAGATAACGGTATTAAGTTTTTCTCGCCCGAGGGCGATAAATTATCGGATGCATCGGAGTTGGCGATTGAGGCCGCCTTAGATCAGCCACTGGGTTGTGTAAGTTCAAAGTACCTCGGCAAAGCCTTTCGTTTAGATGATGCGACTGGACGTTATATTGAGTTTTGCAAGTCGACCTTTCCTGCCGCGCTGAATTTGCGTGGCTTGAAAATGGTTGTGGATTGCGCCAATGGCGCCGCCTATCAATCGGCTCCTAACGTGTTTCATGAGCTGGGCGCTGAAGTGATCTCCATTGGTGTGGAGCCCAACGGCCGCAACATTAACGATGGCTGTGGTGCAACCGCCCCAGCAGCACTGGTTGCGAAGGTCAAAGAGCATCAGGCTGATTTAGGCATTGCCCTGGATGGCGATGCTGATCGCTTGCAAATGGTCGATAGCACGGGCCGTCTTTTTAATGGCGATGAACTCTTGTACGTGTTGGCGAAAGACCGCGTGGATCGCGGATTGAAATTGGGCGGGGTGGTCGGTACCTTAATGACCAATGCTGCAATAGAGCACGCTATTAAAGCTCTGGGCTTGCAATTTGAGCGCGCGAATGTGGGCGACCGTTACGTTTTAGAGCAGCTTAAAAAGCATCAATGGACATTGGGTGGCGAAGGCTCCGGTCACTTGCTATGCCTTGATCAACACTCCACTGGCGATGGTACGGTTGCTGCCTTGCAAGTATTGGCAGCGATGCGTAAACAAGACAAATCCCTGGCCGAGCTACTTAATGGCGTGAATGTCTTTCCTCAGGTTTTGCTGAACGTCAAAGTGGCGCCAGGCTACGATTGGCAGGCCGATCCCAAGGTAGTAGAGGCGGTTAATGCCATTACGGCCCGGCTCGGTAATGGCGGCAGGGTATTGATTCGGGCTTCCGGTACGGAGCCCGTTCTGCGCGTGATGGTGGAGGCAAAAGAGCTCGAGCAGGCAAATAATTCCGCTAAAACCATAGTCGCGGCAATACCCACTTCATAAATACTTAATGTAAATCATTGTTTCATATGGTTTTTTTACTAAAAAACCAGGTGTCACAAAGCCGTCACATTGCCACTCTATTGTTCAGTCATCGCGCTGTGCGGTAACTCTATTAAAGGACAATGAAATGAAATTGACACTGAAAAAGGCGCTTACTGTAGCTGCCCTTTCGATTTCGACTGCGGGTTTTGCCCCGGTTGCAATGGCTGCCGATATCACCGGTGCCGGCGCGACATTCCCATTCCCAATTTACGCTAAGTGGGCTGAAGCTTATAAAGCCCGTACTGGCAATGGCATGAACTACCAATCAATCGGCTCTTCTGGCGGTATTAAACAGATTAAAGCTAAGACCGTGGATTTTGGTGCGACTGATAACCCAGTCAAGTTTGAAGACCTCGAAAAAGACGGTATGGTTCAGTTTCCAGCCATTATTGGCGGCGTAGTACCGATTATTAACGTTCAAGGCCTCAAGCCAAATCAACTTAAATTAGACGGTGTCGTCTTGGCTGATATTTTCCAGGGCACTATTACTAATTGGAACGACAAGCGCATTGCGCTGCTCAACCCAGGTCTGAACATTCCAGCTGGCGAGATTACCGTAGTCCACCGTGCTGACGGCTCTGGTACTACCGCTATTTTCACCGACTACCTAGCAAAAGTAAGTGGCGAGTGGAAGAGTGCGGTTGGCGCGGGTGCAGCGGTCAAATGGCCTGCAGCTTCTTCCGTTGGCGGCAAAGGTAATGAGGGTGTTGCTGCAAACGTTAGCCGTGTGAAAAATTCAATTGGCTACGTTGAGTACGCTTATGCGAAGAAAAACAACATGACTACCGTGCAGTTGAAAAATAAAGATGGTCAATTTGTATCTGCTGATGACACCACCTTCGCAGCTGCTGCAGCCGGAACTGACTGGGCAAAGATTCCAGGAATGGGTACATTCATTACCGATGCACCTGGTGCTAAGTCATTCCCAATCACCGGTGCTTCGTTCATTTTGATGTACAAGCAACCAACAAATAAAGCAACCTCTGCTGAAGTGATCAAGTTCTTTGATTTTGCCTTCAAAGAAGGCGGCAAAATGGCGATTGATTTGGATTATGTGCCAATGCCAGCTTCAACCATTGACTTCATTCGTAAGAACGTTTGGACTCAGATTCAAAACAAGTAACATTACGGATGTATGAGCAATTACCCCGCCTCGGTGGGGTAATTGTTTGGTAAGTTCGGTATTTTTTTGCAGCACATCGGATGTAGTCCATTGAAGGTAGCCGATTTATGAAAAATTTAGTTTCAGCTGGCCTCGTAAGCACCCAAGCAATTGGTATTGCTAAACGCCAGCGCGTGTTCGACAAACTTTTTTATTTAGTAACGCAATTTTTTGCGCTATCGGTGTTGTTGGCCTTGCTTGGCATTATTGCTTCTCTCGTTGTCAATGCCTATCCTGCGTTTCAACAGTTTGGCTTTGGATTTTTTACCACCGTAGAGTGGGACATTATTAATGGAGAGTTCGGTGGCGCAATCGCCATTTATGGAACTCTCATTACCTCGGTCATTGCGCTACTCATCGCGGTGCCACTCAGTTTTGGTATTGCCGTATTTTTGACTGAAATTTGCCCTAAGAGTTTGCGCCGTGCCTTAGGTACCGCCATTGAAATTCTGGCTGCTGTGCCATCGATTATTTATGGCATGTTTGGCCTCTTTATTTTTGCTCCATTATTTGCGGACTACATTCAGCCTGCTTTAGCAGCTACTTTAGGTCAGATACCAGGCTTTGGCATTCTATTTTCCGGTGCATTTAATGGCATCGGCATTCTCTGTGCCGGCCTGATTTTGGCGATGATGATTCTCCCATTTATTGCCTCGGTGATGCGGGACGTGTTTGAAATTGTCCCGCCGGTATTAAAAGAGTCAGCTTATGGTATTGGCTGCACAACATGGGAAGTGGTTCGCCATGTGGTCTTGCCCTATACCAAAACCGGCGTCATTGGCGGCATCATGCTTGGCTTGGGCCGGGCTCTAGGCGAAACCATGGCAGTTACCTTCGTGATTGGTAACGCCCATAAGCTCAAGGCCTCCCTTTTTGCCCCCGGTAATTCGATTGCCTCTACATTAGCCAACGAATTTGGCGAGGCAGAGATTGGAGCCCATTATTCCTCGCTATTCCTCTTGGGATTAGCGCTTTTTGCGATCACCTTTATTGTGTTGTCGCTGGCCAAAATCATGCTGATGCGCATGGAAGCCAATCAAGGAGCGAAGACCTAATGAGTAACGCCCAATTTAAAACTGATTCAGCCATTGCGCGGGGCATGGATCAAGCTCTCTTTAATAAACGGAAACGCGTCAATGCCATTGGCCTCACTTTGTCGCTAATCGCGATGAGCATCGGAATGGCATTTCTATTTTGGATTTTGTCGGTCTTGCTTTATAAAGGCTTGGCGGCAATTAGCCCTTCCTTGTTCCTGCAGAGTACGCCAGCCCCCGGAACAGAGGGCGGTGGATTAGCAAATCCGATTGTTGGCAGCTTAATGATCGTAGGTGCTTGTACCTTTATTAGTACCCCGATCGGTATTTTGGCTGGTATTTATCTATCTGAGTACGGTAACAACAGTAAGTTTGCTGAAGTTACTCGCTTTGTGACCGACATTATGTTGTCTGCACCATCGATTGTGATTGGCTTATTTGTTTATGCCATCGTGGTTTATCAAGTGAAGCACTTTTCGGGGTGGGCAGGCACGATCGCCTTGTCCCTAATTGCCATTCCGGTGGTAGTGCGCACCACTGAGAATATGCTGCGTTTAGTGCCTTTGACGCTCCGGGAGGCCGCTTATGCATTAGGAGCGCCAAAATGGAAGGTGGCACTCAGCATTACCCTAACCGCTGCGAAGAGCGGCGTCATCACTGGAATCTTATTGGCATTGGCTCGTGTGAGCGGTGAAACTGCGCCGCTTTTGTTTACGGCATTGAATAACCAATTCTTCTCCACCAATATGAACGCGCCTATGGCGAACTTGCCAGTGGTGATCTTCCAGTTTGCAATGAGTCCATATGACAACTGGATCAACTTAGCTTGGGGTGGCGCGCTCTTGATTACATTTGCTGTATTAGGACTCAATATATTGGCTCGAGTAGTGTTTCGTGAAAAGGTAAAAGTATGACCATGATGAGAACAGTAATGCATGCTGGTTCTGCAGAGGTGAGTGTAGCGGTGGCAGAGCGTGCTGATGCGGCAGCTCCAATCACTGCCCTTGAAATTCGGGATCTCAATTTCTTTTATGGTAGCTTTCAGGGCCTCAAAGATATCAATCTTGACATCATCGAAAAGAAGGTTACTGCGTTTATTGGCCCATCGGGTTGCGGTAAATCGACGCTGTTGCGCACCTTGAATCGGATGTATGACCTCTATCCAGGTCAGCGTGCTGAAGGCCAAATAAACTTCTATGGCGAGAACATCCTCGCCCAGGGCAGCGACGTGAATTTATTGCGCTCACGCATTGGGATGGTTTTTCAAAAACCAACCCCGTTTCCAATGTCCATTTATGAAAATATTGCCTTTGGCGTACGCCTATATGAACGTCTATCTAAGGCAGAGATGGATGAGCGAGTGGAGTGGGCACTCAGCAAGGCAGCGCTATGGAATGAGGCCAAAGACAAGCTCAATCAAAGCGGTCTATCTTTATCCGGCGGTCAGCAGCAGCGATTGTGCATTGCGCGCAGTGTCGCCGTTAAGCCATCCGTTCTGTTACTCGATGAACCAACCTCAGCGCTAGATCCGATTTCAACGGCAAAGATCGAAGAGTTGATTAACGAACTAAAAAAAGATTACACCATTGCGATTGTCACGCACAATATGCAGCAGGCAGCTCGGGTATCGGACTTTACGGCATATATGTATTTGGGTGAGCTGATGGAATACGGTAAGACCGATGAAATTTTCATTAAGCCTAAGCGCAAAGAAACCGAAGACTACATTACAGGCCGTTTTGGCTAATCAGGAGATCATATGCAAGATAAACACTTATCATCGCAATTTGACGAGGACCTAAACTCCTTATGTGCAAAATTATTGCAAATGGGTGGTGTGGTAGAGCAGCAAATCGATATTGCCATGCGCGCTTTTTCAGAAATGAACTTAGATTTATGCAATCAAGTCGTTGAGCGTGAAAAGACCGTTAATTCCCTTGAGGTTGAAATTGACTCGGCTTGCGTTGAGCTGATTGCACGGCGTCAGCCTACGGCGCGCGACTTGCGCTTGGTGATGGCAATATCCAAAGCCATTACCAATTTAGAAAGAGCAGGCGACGAGGCTGAGCGGGTAGCGAAGCGAACCCGCCGCATCATTAACGAAGCCGGAAACTTCAAGATTAATGCCGCAGAGATTAAATTATCCGGTCAGATGGCGATTGATTTGCTGCGCCAAAGCTTAGATTGCTTTGCTCGCCTCGATGCCGTTGCTGCCGTAAAGGTAGTGCAGGATGATAAGCAGATTGATGAAGAATTTCGCGGCTTTGTGCGTAAGTTGATTACGTATATGGCCGAAGATCCCAAGATGATTTCGACTGGCCTTGATCTACTCTTCATCGCGAAGGCTATTGAGCGCATTGGCGATCACGCTAAGAATATTGCAGAGTTTGTGATTTATATCGTGAAGGGTGCTGATGTGCGGCATGTGCCTCAAGATGATTTAATTCGCGAAGCCCATAAATAAGAGCCATGCCCCAGCATATTCTGGTTGTTGAAGATGAGCCGTCGATTGCTGAGCTCATTTCAATCAATTTAACCCATGCTGGATACGCTGTATCGCGGGCTTTGCAGGCCGATGAGGCCCTGTTATTGTTGCGCAATACAAAACCTGACTTGGTCATCTTAGACTGGATGATGCCTGGTAAATCGGGCGTGCAATTTGCGCGTGAGCTCAGGTCAAATCCATTAACGCAAGCCATTCCGATTCTGATGCTAACTGCCAAAGGCGAAGAGGCAGACAAAGTCTTGGGCCTAGATGCTGGGGCGGATGATTATGTCACCAAGCCGTTTTCCCCAAAAGAGCTTGTGGCGCGCGTGAAGGCCTTATTGCGCCGCCACGTGCTTGAGGTCGTGGAAGAGAAACCCTTGATATTGGGCCCAATGCAATTGGATCCAGTGGCCCACCGACTTAGCATTCGCATCTCAGACAACCACAGCAAAGCCCTTGCTTTGGGGCCTACCGAGTTTCGCTTAATGCAGTTTTTGATGGCCAATCCGGAGCGAGTGCATTCGCGAACCCACCTTTTAGACAATGTATGGGGCAATGAGGTTTATATCGAAGAGCGCACGGTCGACGTACACATTAAGCGTCTACGCGCTGCTTTAGCCCCCTTTGCCTGTGATCATTACGTCGAGACGGTCCGAGGTAGTGGCTACCGTATTACGAAGAACCCAGTAAATACATAGCTTTGACGGCGCATCAGCAATGCTTTGCTCTGCGCCAATGGGTATGCTCTAAGATAACGCTATGTTTGCTGCCATTGCCCGCCTTTTTGTACTCTTAGCTTGTTCCTTTGCCTTGTATTCGCTTACTCTGTCTGCATGGGGTCATTGGATAGCGCTTAGCATTGCGCTCACTGTTCTAGCTATTCCACTGGGGTATTTCTACCTCAAGCTATCAACTCTCAAAAAATACGTGCAAGCCGATGAGTTAGAGATTCTGCCGTCTGCTAGCGGATTCTTGGAGGACCTCTTTTTTCGTTTACAGCGCTATGTTAAGGCAATCAAGCAACGTATTTTTGAGGTCGAGCGTCAGCACCAACGGTTTATTGAGGCTTTTCAGGCCTCACCCAATGGCATTGTGATGCTTGATAGTCAAGACCAAATTGAGTGGTGTAATGCGATCGCCGAACGTTTTTTTGGGCTGAACTTTAAGCGCGATGCGATGCAGCGCATTAATTATTTATTCCGCAATCCTGACTTTATTCAATACTTAAGCGGGCGTAAGTTTGAAGAGCCTTTGGTGATTGAAAAAATGGGTCCTGGCTCTAATCTCAGCCTCCGAATCCAGGCTTTTCCATTTGCAGATAACAGGCGACTGTTATTAGCGCAAGACGTAACTGATCTATATAAAGCGGAGGCCATGCGCCGTGACTTCGTGGCAAACGTATCGCATGAGATGCGTACACCTCTTACGGTAATGATGGGTTTTTTAGAAACAGTCCAGACCATTGATTTAACGCCATCCCAAAAAACAGAGTACCTCGAGCTTATGATGACCCAAGGTCGCCGCATGAAAAGCTTAGTTGAGGATTTGCTGACCTTGGCTAATCTAGAGGCTAATTCATTACCGGTATTGCAGGACTCAGTCAACGTAGTGGATTCTGCGTTTCCACTTTTAAAGAATGATGCCGAGGCTTTGTCACAGGGTGCCCACCAAATCCGCTTTGAAGCAGAGTCGAATCAATTACTCTTGGGTAATGAGCATGAATTAATGTCAGCCTTTGGTAATTTAATCTCCAATGCCATTCGCTATACGCCCGATGGCGGCGAGATCACGGTGCGGTGGGGCGTTAATTCTAATGGGCAGGGTGTTTTTTCGGTCCGGGATACTGGGCCTGGTATTAGCGCTGAACATTTACCTCGTTTAACCGAGCGTTTTTACCGCGTTGATCGCAGTCGCTCGCGCGATACCGGCGGTACAGGCCTGGGCCTGGCGATTGTGAAGCATGTTGCTAGTCGGCATCAGGCTCAACTCTTGATTGAGAGTGTGCCCGGTGCTGGCAGTCAATTTACTTTGCTTTTCCCTTCGGAGCGAATTGTCTAATTAGTTCTAGCTGTGCAATCACAGGAGTCTGATTTGCTCTAGGCCTCACTTGCTGATAGCTGCCATCGGAATTCATTTTCCATGCTGTAGCATTGTCTTTGAGCAGTAACTTTAGCCCTTCCAGGACAACCCGTTTTTTTAGGGCTCGATCTTTTACTGGAAAGGCTACTTCCACCCGTCGCAACAAGTTTCGATCCATCCAGTCCGCACTGGAGAGGTGCACAGACTCTTTTCCGTTTGCATAAAAATAGCAGATGCGGTGGTGCTCTAAAAAGCGGCCAATAATGGAGCGGACTGAAATATTGTCCGATAGACCTTTGACTCCAGGTTGCAGGGCGCAAACACCGCGCACAATGAGTTGAATCTTAACGCCCGTTTGGGATGCCTTATAGAGCTCTGCAATGATGGTTGGCTCGAGCAAGGCATTCATTTTGGCAATGATGAGCCCCTTTTTTCCTGCTTTGGCTGCTTTTGATTCAGCGCGGATGTGCGCAATCAGTTCATCCAGCAGGGTAAAGGGCGATTCCCATAGCTCGCGGGTTTCGAGGTGCAAGGCTGTACCAGTAAGTTGCTGAAACACAAGATGCACATCATTGGTAATGGATTCATCGCAGGTCATGAGGCCAAAATCGGTATAGAGCTTGGCTGTTTTTGGATGGTAGTTTCCAGTACCCAAATGCACATATCGAACGAGTTGTGATTTATTTTTCTTACCGACAATTTTTTCTCGCCGAACTACCAATAGCATTTTGGCATGGCATTTATGACCAACGACGCCATACACCACATGGGCGCCAACACTCTCTAATTTAGCCGCCCAGTTGATATTAGTTTGCTCATCAAAGCGCGCAAATAACTCTAAGACCACCGTTACTTCTTTACCATTCCGTGCCGCTTGAATCAGGGCATCCATCACCGGAGAATCGTCGCCTGTACGATAAACTGTTTGTTTAATGGCCAATACATCCGGATCACTGGAGGCCTCACGCAAGAGCTGTAAGACCGGCTCAAAGCTCTCATAAGGATGGTGCAAGAGAATATCGCCTTGGCGAATTTTCTCAATGATCGAATCGTCTGGATCGGTCGAGTCTTGCTGACCTGGCTTGGTCAAGCCAAATGAGGATTTGGGCCGGTATACGGCAAATTTGAGCTCGGGCCTGTCAACCAGATCGGGTACCTGAGATAGGCGGAGTAAATTCACGGGCCCATCTACTCGATAGCAGTCTTGCGGCTGTAGGCCATTTTCCTTGCGCAGTCGCTCGACCAGCGCATGGGGCGTATCGACCGAGGTTTCTAGGCGTACGGCATCACCCAAATGGCGGGTTGGTAGCTCACCTTGCAGGGCTTTACGTAGATCAGTTACTTCATCATCGGATACAAAGAGTTCTGAGTTACGTGTTACGCGAAAGGGATGGCACTCAACAATAGTCAGGCCTGGAAACAAATCACCTACAAATTTTTGGACAAAGGAGGAGAGGAGCACAAACCCATAATCGGACTTGGCAAGGTGCTTTGGCATCTGAATAACACGCGGCAAAGAGCGCGGCGCTTGTACAACGGCTAGGCGAGCCCGCCTGCCAAACGCATCCTTGCCGTCCAAGGAGACAATAAAATTTAAGCTCTTATTGGCAACCTTCGGAAATGGATGGGCTGGATCAAGCGCAATCGGCGTCAGGAGCGGAAGTAATTCAGTACGAAAGATACCGTGCGCCCACCTTTCTTGTTCTGGGGTCCAGTCTTTGGCGAAAATAAATTGAATGCCAGCGCCTTCTAACTGCGGTTGAATGGTGTCATTAAACACCGCATATTGCCTGGCAACTAACATGTGGGCGTATTCGGTTACCTTATCGTATGTCTCTGCAATACTGAGGCCATCGGCTTCGATTTTCTTGGGATCCGTTTGCAATTGCTCCTTGAGTCCAGCCACTCGGACCTCAAAGAATTCATCTAGGTTGCTCGACACAATTCCCAAAAAGCGCAAACGCTCCAAGAGGGGGTTAGTGGGATCCTCGGCCTGAGCCAGTACTCGGGAATTGAATTCCAAAATACCGATTTCTCGATTCAGAAGGGGAATGGCCTGTTTAGTCATGAATAGTCTATGTTATGCCACCTTTATATTTCAGTAATGTGTCATTTGGATTGCATACAATAAGCCTTTAGTATCTGTGGTATTCACCCATAAAAGCCGATTCATTTGAAAGAAAAGACCGTGACAACCCCGACTGATGGCTACGTTGCCGCCGTTGACCTTGGCTCGAATAGCTTTCGGATGCTGATTGCGCAGGTAGTCAATACACCATCTGGCATGCAGCTCAGGCCCATTGACACCCTACGAGAGTCGGTTCGGCTGGCTGCCGGCCTCACAGACAAGAAATTATTGGGCCACGAAGCCTATGAGCGGGGCATATCGGCGATTGGGCGCTTTGGCGAGCGTTTAAGGGGTTTTGATCTAGCGCAGGTGCGGGCAGTAGCAACGAATACGTTGCGGGTTGCGCGCAATTCAGCGGATTTTATTAAGGACGCCGAAAAGGCTCTGGGCTTCCCCATTGAGGTCATTGCCGGAGTAGAGGAGGCCCGCCTGATTTATATCGGGGCCGCCCATGAGGTGTCGCCAGTCCAAGGTAATCGACTGGTTGTCGATATTGGCGGCGGCTCAACTGAGCTCATCATCGGCGAAGGCTATAAGCCCCAATTGATGGAGAGCCTTTATATCGGCTGCGTTTCCCATAGCATGCGTTTTTTTCCTAAAGGGGAGATTGATGCCCATGCGTTCAAAGAGGCTGAGCTGACTGCGCGCCGTGAAATCCAAGTGATTGCGGAACCATTTGTAAAGCAAGGCTGGAAGCAGGCCATTGGGTCCTCTGGCACTGCGCGCGCCTTAGCCGACATCATTGCCCAAATGGGCTACGGCGATGCCCCCAAAGGCTTTATTACCAAAGCTGCCTTGAAGGCGATGAAGCACGATTTATTGCGCTTTGAGAATACTAGTCAGATTCTCGTGCCCGGCCTGAAGGATGATCGTCGCGTTGTCTGGCCGGGTGGCTTGGCCATCATGCTGGCAGTGTTTGAGGAGCTGGGGATTGAGTTAATGGAGGTAACCGATGCAGCGCTTCGGGTTGGTGTGCTCTATGACCTGCTAGGTCGATCACAGCATCACGATATGCGTTTTGTGACGGTGGAGCAATTTATGGACCGGTATTCAGTTGATCGGCAGCAGGCCAGGCGGGTGGGTAATTTGGCCAGCAATTTCTTATCGCAGTTGCCTGTACTGGATAAAGAAGCCAGAATGAATAACTTAGTCCTAATTGAGTGGGCCGCTAATCTTCATGAAATCGGCTTATCGATTTCCCACAACAGTTATCACAAGCACTCGGCTTATATTGCCGGTAATGCAGACATGCCGGGGTTTTCAAAGAACGATCAGTTGCGCCTGGCTACCTTGCTCGTGGGCCACACCGGCAAACTTGGCAAGCTGGCCAGCAATGCCCAATTTTTAGATTGGCGCATGCTGTTTGCCTTGCGTCTGGCGCAATTGCTTTGCCGTGGTCGAAGTGATGCCCAGTTACCCGAGGTTAGCGTTAGCGAGTCAGGCGCCAGTTTCACAGTCAGCATTAAACAGAGTTGGCTAGAAAATCACCCGCTGACTGAATTTAGTCTGCGCAAAGAAGCGGCAGAGTGGGAGCGGATTGGTAGGCCCTACCACATCGAGCTGATTTGATTTAGCAGGCTCCTGCCGGACTTAGTTTATTTCCCTAAAAAATGCTTGGCGTAGCGGGGGTTGATTTCCGATAAGCGCAACATGGTCAAGAGGTCGGCAGTATTAAAGTCCGGATCCCAAGCAGGCGCACTGCATATTTTTGCACCCAGCTTCAGATAACCTTTTATCAATGGCGGCGCTTCAACCTCGAGTCCGCCATTCAGGCGAGCGAGTGGCAATGGTACTTTTGGAAAGCCATGGCATTCAATTGGCGCGATTTGATCGGCACTCAGACCGTTGTAGAGACTGGCAGCAAAGTGGCCGCCATCGGACATCGGAATACTAGCGCAGCCCAACATGATTTCGTAATTATTTTTCAGCATGTATTCAGCAAGACCGCTCCACAGGGCCATGATCACGGCGCCTGAACGGTAGTCTTGGTGAACGCAAGAGCGGCCCACTTCAACCATCTTGGGGCGTAAATGCTGCAAACGGGAAAGATCAAATTCGGAATCCGAGTAGAGCTTGCCGATCTCTTGTGCCTTGTGGGGCGGTAAAACACGGTAAGTACCAACCACACGAAGGGTATCTTCATCGCGAATGATCAGGTGGTCACAATAGGCGTCAAACTCATCGACGTCTAGGCCTTCTGCATTTGGTGTCAGAGTTGCACCCATTTCTTCTGCGAACACCTTAAAGCGCAAGCGCTGCGCCTCTTTGACTTCGCCTGCATCTTTGGCCCACGATACTTTCAGCGCAGGGCGCTTTGATTTGATAAGGGGACGAGCAATTTCAGGGGTGGACTGCAATTCAGCGCGGGTGCGCTGGGCAAACGCCTTACCAAATAAACGTTTCGCCGTTTTTTTGGAAAGTAATTTCTTGATTTTTTGAAGTTTTTTCTTGTGCTCTACGGTCGTCGTGCTTTTAAAGAACACATCGAATGGAGCGAATGGATTGGGCATATCGGACATAGAAAAACCTTATAAAAGTAAACCTAACTGTAAATTGCGTTTATGACAGTTTCATGAATAAAGGAAAGCATACGCAAACCCATAAAATGAAGGAAATCAGCAGTGCCAGCATCACAGCCGCAGACCCAAAATCCTTCGCGCGTTTGGATAAATCATGGTGTTCAAAGGAGATGCGATCAATCGCCGCTTCCACACTCGAATTCAGCAGTTCAATTGCCATCACCAGCACAAGGGAGCAAATTAAGACGGCTTTTTCAAATAGGGATACGGGCAATACAAGGGCAATGGGTGTCAGCAATAAAAACAGAGTCAGTTCTTGCCGAAACGCACTTTCCTCTTTAAATGCAAACACCAGACCGCGCCATGAGTTTTTGGCAGCATGCCATGCACGCACCAATCCGCGATTGCCTTTGTGCGGATTTTGGTCAATGTGGTACGTATCTTTCAATTAAAAACTCGAATTTCTTAAGCCAAGGCAGTGCGGTGTACCGCAGGGCTGGGTACGGGCTTTAAATGCCGTGCAAACTGCTCGGTGGAAGCCTGCCAGGAAAAGCGCTCAGCATGTGCTCTAGCCACTTCTCGGGGGATCTTAAGGGCTTCCAAGCAGGCTGTGCGTAAATCGTCGCTCATGGCACCCGCTGGAGAGTCGCCAAGCACATCAATGGGGCCGGTAACAGGGTAGGCTGCCACTGGGGTGCCGCAGGCCATTGCCTCTAGCAAGACTAAGCCAAAGGTATCTGTCTTACTTGGAAAGACAAAGACATCGGCGGCCGCATAGACTTTGGCTAATTCGGGCTGTTGCAAAACCCCTAAGTAATTGACGTTCGGATACTGTTGCTTGATTTTCGCCATAGCAGGGCCATCACCAACCACCCACTTTGATCCTGGCAAATCGATTTCTAAAAATGCATTGATGTTCTTTTCAACCGCAACACGACCCACGTACAAGAAGATGGGGTGAGCTGAATTGAGGGCTTTTGATTCCTGCATTTTAAATACGTTGGTATCGACACCGCGTGACCATAAAACGACATTGGTAAAGCCAAATTTTTCTAGATCATTTTTGACCACAATGGTGGGCGCCATAACGGCCATCGATGGGCCATGAAACCAACGCAAGAAAGCGTATGTCCAAGAAATGGGGATGCCCGTTCTGGCGTGTACGTATTCAGGAAAGCGGGTGTGATATGCGGTGGAGAAGGGCAGGCGGTTTCGCACAGCATAGGCCCTTGCGGATAAACCAAGGGGGCCTTCGGTTGCAATGTGAATTGCGTCGGGCTCAAAATCCTTGATTTTGCGGGCTACGCCTTTCCCCGGAAAGAGTGACAGTGAGATATCCGGATAGGTAGGGCAAGGAATGGTTTTGAACTGGAGGGGTGTGATCATCTCGATCTCATGACCCATTAAGCGCAGTTCATGGCAGGTTTGCTTTAAAGTGCGAACAACCCCATTGACTTGAGGTTCCCATGCGTCCGTTACGATCATTATTTTCATGCTAAGGCCTCTTCACGTGATTTACTAATAGCGACTTCCATATGGAGTAGTTCCGTATTGGCAATGCTTGGGGCAGGATCGCCCAGAATGGTGTTCCAAAAAACCAGTTTGAGCTCGCCTTCGGTGGTTTCAACGAGGGCGCTGAGGCTTTCGACCCAGTCGCCATCGTTGCAATAAATGAGTCCGTCGATTTCCCGAATTTCAGCTTTGTGAATATGACCACAAACGACGCCATCACAATTGCGCATGCGGGCTTCACGCGCCATGATGTGTTCGAAATCGGCAATGTAGCTGACCGCATTCTTGACTTGGTGCTTTAGGTATTGCGATAGTGACCAGTACTGCAAGCCCATTTTGATTCGAATCAAATTGAAGTAGCGATTCATGTACAAAATGAGGGAATATAAGTTATCGCCGACATAAGCAAGCCATTTAGCGTACTGCATCACACCATCGAATAGATCGCCGTGCGTTACCCAGAGCTTTTTGCCATCCTTGGTTGTATGAATAATCTCTTCCACCACCTGAATATCGCCAAAAGAGGTGCCGATGTATTGGCGCGCGCTTT
>JBIPON010000131.1:0-4996 GCA_044379065.1 Polynucleobacter sp.
TTTCTTTTTGGTAAGGCCGATATTGTTTTTGGCGCCACCATCTTGGGTGTACGCGTGTGGCCATCCGAAGACTACACCCGCATCACCCTCGAATCCGATACCGCCCTCAAAGTCAGTCACCAAATTTTGACGGGGCCAGATCGCCTCGTTGTCGACGTCACTGGCTTGCAGCTCAACCCGACTCTGCGCGACTTGGTTGCCAAAGTAAAGCCTAATGATCCCTACGTGTCGCAAATTCGGGTGGGACAGTTTCAGCCCAATGTGGTGCGCTTAGTCTTTGATCTCAAAGAACCGATTAAGCCGCAACTCTTCACCCTTGAGCCCGTTGCCGAATACAAATTCCGATCAGTGTTTGATCTTTATCCAACGACGCCGCCGGATCCCTTGATGCAGCTGGTCAGAAACAGTGCAAAAAAAGAGCAGGCCCTTGAAAAAAAGAATGAGGAAGACCTCATCGCCCAATTTGCCCACCGCAAAGATGCTCCGGTTGCGCAAGCCATTCCAGCGCCTAAAGACAGTGCTGCCAGCCCACGCTTTAAGCGACTGATCACCATTGCTTTAGATCCGGGACATGGCGGCGAAGATCCTGGAGCCATCGGCGCTCGGGGCAGCTATGAGAAAAACATTGTGCTGTCGATTGCCAAGCGCCTCAACACCAAGATCGAAAATGAGCCTAATATGCGGGCATTTATGACGCGTGATGGCGATTACTTTGTGCCGCTGCATACTCGGGTGCGCAAAGCGCGCCAAGTGGGTGCCGACTTATTTGTCTCGATTCATGCCGATGCATTTATTCAGCCGCACGCAAAAGGTGCTTCTGTTTTTGCCCTCTCGCAGCAAGGCGCTAGCAGCACCACTGCGCGCTGGATGGCCAATAAAGAAAATGCATCCGACTTGATCGGCGGCATCAATATCAAGACCACTGACAATCAAGTGGCACACCTTCTTCTGGATATGTCGACCACTGCACAAATCAAAGATTCAGTTCAGGTCGGTAGCGCAGTATTGCAGCGCATTGGCGGATTTGCAGCCCTTCATAAGCCCAAAGTAGAACAAGCCGGCTTTGCAGTACTCAGGGCTCCGGATATTCCATCCATCCTGGTGGAAACCGCTTTTATTAGTAACCCAAAAGAAGAGGCAAAGCTCAATGATGAGGGTTACCAAGAGCAAATTGCAGAGGCGATTTTGCTGGGAATCAAGGACTACTTTGCCAAGAATCCCCCCGTAGCAAGGCGCTCTGCGGCTTAAGAATAGGCGCTTGGCGTTTTCAAGACCAAAACAAAATAATTGCTATAATTTCAGTCTTTACTGGGTCGGTAGCTCAGTCGGTAGAGCAGCGGACTTTTAATCCGTTGGTCGCGAGTTCGAATCTCGCCCGACCCACCAAGCATCATTAAGCCTCGCTTCTTGCGGGGCTTTTTTATTTCCGACGCTCAATCCATTTGAATACCTATTTTGAGTAATTATCCCAATTAAATATTTACATATTGTATCTAATTGGATACAATATATAAATGCCCTACATTGTTGAACAAACCGAGTTATTTGAAAAGTGGCATGAGTCCGTTAAAGATCAAAAAGCTAAAATTGCTATTGCGCGTCGCATTGAAAGAGCGGAGCATGGCAACTTAGGGGATGCCAAAACGCTTGGTAATGGTATATCGGAGATGAGAATTGATATCGGAGCAGGATACAGAGTTTACTTTACCGTACGTGGAAAAGTCGTTGTTATTTTATTAGCTGGAGGAACGAAGAGTTCACAACAGTCGGATATTAAAAAAGCTATTGAGTTAGCTAAGGAGTTTTAAGTCATGAAAAAAGCGCAAAAACTAAAAGCTTTTGATATTACACGCCATCTAGATAGCGAAGAGGCGATGGCTGAATATTTGTCACAAGTCTTAGAGGGCGGCGACAATGACGAGCTTATTCGAGCGCTTGGTCATATAGCAAAAGCCAAAGGTATGGCTACCGTTGCCAAAGACTCTGGCTTGGGCCGTGAAAGTCTCTACAAAGCATTATCAGCCGGATCTCAACCGCGCTTTGATACCATCTCCAAAGTGATTAATGCACTTGGCTTAAAAATTAGTGTGCATGCATAATTTTCCCGCTAAACCCATTCATTTATCCGCATTAAAAAGTTATTAACCCCTTTATTAAGGTCTACTAGCAATACAAAAGCCCTTGAATGAAAGTTCAGGGGCTTTTTCTTTTGCCTAACAAATTCAATGAACATTTACATGCCGATTTAAACCTCGCACTTGCTCCTAAGAGTATTTAGGCTAACGGTTTCAGTACGGCTTATGTTGATTAAGCACGTCTTGAAATGCAATTCAGAAAAATGAGTCCCAACACAGGGCCTGGTAGCAATAACCAGGTGATGTAGTGGCCCATTAGGGGGAGAACTACCGTACTGATTTGAATGGAAATCATCGTAATCGTAAAGCCAATGGCATTTTGAATGGTTAGTGCGGTACCGACGATTTCGGGTGGGCATGCTTGTGCTGATAGTGCTGAGAATTGCGGTGAATCAGCGATGACACTCATGCCCCAGATAATCCAAAACAGAATTTGTGCCCACAGTGGCAATCCAGAAATCCATGGATAGAGTAAGCAGCAGACGCCAGATAGTGCTAAAGCGCTTGAGGCAACTTTCACTCCCCCAATGGATCTGCTAAGTTGCCCCCCAAGAAAGCAGCCAATTGCACCAACCCCGATGACAGCGAATGCTAGTCCCGATAGGTTAATGGGATTTTGAACTGAATAGCTACTCGCAATCAGAAATGGAACAAGTGCCCAGAATGCATAGAGCTCCCACATATGACCGAAATACCCTAAGGCCGATCGACGGTATTCCGCAATGGCAAAGAGTTCACGAAAGCCGCTGAGTTTGACCCGTGAAGCACTGCCTAATTTGAGGTGGGGGCCATCGCCGAGCCAGAAAATCATTCCCATGGCAACAAGAGCAAGGAAGGAAGACAGCAAAATAACCTCTTGCCAAGGCCAATCTACACCGAAATAGCGAGTAGCATGTGGAATCGCCGTTCCGATGGTCAGCATTCCAACCAATTGAGCAATGCGCGAGCTCGCTTTTTGAGGATCCCAGGTCATGATGAGTTTCATGCCAATCGGATAGATGCCGGCCAAACAAATTCCAACCAAGAAGCGCAAGCAAGACCCCACCCAAAGACTATCCGCCAATAAAGCAAATGCGGCATTAAACAAGGCCCCAAGTAAGGCACATGCAGCAAAAAGATGGCTGGGCTTAAATCGATCTGCAATCCCGCTTAGGGCGAAGACCAGGGTGCCCGCTACAAAACCGAGCTGCACTGCGTTGGTCAGTATGCCTATACCGGCAAGATTAATATTCCACGAATCGATTAAATTATCAGCCACGCCATTGATGGAAAACCACAGCGAGGTTCCCATCAGCTCCGCAATCACAATCAATAGCGAGGCTACATTAGGGCTAATGGATCGAGAGGATGTCGTATTAATCAATTGAGGGCAAAAATTAGGGGCAGCCGCAACTACCCTACTATGGTACTACTTGATCCGAATAAAAATATTAAGTAACTCCAGATCTGGCTCGATGTAATTTCTTTAAGCTATCCAGCAAGCGCTGGTGACGATCAAGTCCTTCCAATTTAAGGCTGGTGGGTGTCAAGCCATAGAAACGCACACTGCCATCGATCGAGCCTAATACTGCATCCATTCGCGCATCGCCAAACATTCGGCGTAGATTATGGGTGTAGTTGCACATTGTTAATTCTTCATCCAGATGGATGGCCAGTGCAGCATCAAGCGCTTGATAAAACAGCTTACGCTCTACAGTGTTGTCGTTGTATTGCAAGAAGGCCCCTACCAGCTCCTGCGCTTCATCCCATTGCTTCAACGCTAGATGAATTAATAGCTTTAACTCCAATACCGTCAATTGACCCCAGACGGTGTTTTCATCAAACTCAATGCCAATCAGCGTCGTGATATCACCGTACTCATCAAGCTCATTGTTTTCTAGGCGATCTAATAAATCCGCTAAGCTAAAATCGTCAAGACTCAATAGATTTAAAACGTCCTCACGAAATAAGAGCGCTTTATTGGTGTTATCCCAGATCAAGTCTTCAATCGGATAGACCTCGGAATAACCCGGCACTACGATTCTGCATGCCACTGCGCCAAGCTGGTCATACACTGCTACATAGGACTCTTTATTGATATCCTTCAGAATGCCAAATAAGTTTTCAGCCTCTTCTGCATTGGTCTTAGTGCCTTTGCTGGTGAAGTCCCACTCCACAAAGGCATAGTTTGATTTATCGCTAAAGAAACGCCACGATACGATACCGCTGGAGTCAATGAAATGCTCGACAAAGTTATTCGGCTCGGTTACCGCTTCACTCACAAAGGTGGGCGGCGGCAAGTCATTGAGACCCTCAAAACTGCGGCCTTGCAGTAACTCGGTCAAACTGCGCTCCAGCGCAACCTCAAAACTGGGATGGGCACCAAACGACGCAAATACACCGCCCGTACGGGGATTCATTAAAGTCACGCACATCACGGGATAGACTCCGCCCAGTGAGGCATCTTTGACTAACACCGGAAAGCCCTGCTCCTCTAGGCTTTGTATGCCAGCCATAATGCGGGGATATTGATCCAATACCGTTTGAGGGACATCCGGCAAGGCAATTTCGCGTTCAATGATTTCCCGTTTAACAGCGCGCTCAAAAATTTCAGACAAGCACTGCACCTGGGCCTCAGCCAAAGTATTGCCAGCACTCATGCCGTTGCTGACAAATAGGTTTTCAATCAAATTCACCGGAAAGTAAACCACTTCTTTGTCCGACTGACGCACGAATGGCAAAGCGCAAATACCGCACTCTACATTGCCGGAGTTGGTATCGATGAGATGGGATGCGAGCAACTCACCCTCGGGGTTATAAATCTGCCGGCAGTACTCATCTAGGATTTCTGGTGATAAGGAATCTTTCTTGCCGGGTTTAAA
>JBIPON010000132.1:0-4978 GCA_044379065.1 Polynucleobacter sp.
ACGTCCGATGCTAGATCTTGTGGACCACTGGCTCTGTACTGACTTGCCAACTAACAGAGCTGCTAGTGCAACTGATCTTGCCCATATTCTAGAGGCCGCTGGAGTCAAGCGCGATCAGGGTCAAGACGGCGGTATTCAGTCATTTGCAAGCCCTGGAGATGCCTACCAAAAGGCGCTTTTGTCTGCAGGGGAGGGTGATAGAATAGTGGTATTCGGCTCTTTCTATACTGTCGCAGGCGTAATGGCTTATCGAAACAACCAGGCGCACTAATCCATGATTCGTCTATCCCAGCTTTTTAAGCGCGATTCCCAACTCGATGACGGGTTGCGTGCTTCGTCGACGCGATCACGCACGGATAGTCGATTTATTGGCCGTGGTTCACGTGCAAGCACGGATGATTCTGTTTTAACCGAAGATCCGGAGCACCAGCGTGCCCGGCATCGCCTCATTGGCGCTGCGGTTCTAGTCTTAGTTGCGATTATTGTTTTGCCTCGGGTACTTGACAGTAAGCCAAAGTCCGTTAGCAATGACATCGCCGTAACCATTGTAAGTAGCTTGCCAGTCGTTGCTCCGCCGCAGCCAACAGCGCCTCCATCTGCTGAGCCAAAATCCGAGGAAGCCAAAACGGCTACGAAGCCAGCCGTACCAGCACCCGCGCCTGCAATGGATGCTAAAGAATCGAGCAAATCAACGCCACCAGCCGCAGCAGCTCCTGCAAAACCGCTTGCGTCAAGCCCTGCAGATAAAACAATGGGCTTGGCTGCCGGTGAAGAAATTGTAGTTGCGCCCAAGTCAAATGCAAATGGACCTGCTACCGCAAACGCCAATTCAAGCACCTCTGGGAAGTTTGTGATTCAAATTGGCGCCTTTGCATCGGAAGAGCGTGCGAATGGCTGGATCGCAAAACTGAAAGAGCAAAAAATTCCGAATTATGTTTTAAATCGTACTGGCGCAGATGGCTCAAAACTCCTTGCCCTTCGTGCTGGCCCGTTTCCGGACAAAGAAACAGCTGAGGCCGCCGAAAAAAAAATCAAGGCAATGGGCCTGACTCCCCGCGTGGTTGAAGTGGGGAAGCAATGATCCTTCGCCCATTTACTGGATAGCGCATGGATATTCTCGCCACTCTAAAACTGACCTCGGTTGATTATTTTGCCTTTGCCATCTTGCTGGTCTCGGCTTTCGTTGGAATCTACCGTGGCTTTTTTAAAGAGGTGCTAGCCTTAGCTTCTTGGTTTGTGGCTGCATGGGTTGCCTATCATTACAGTAACTATTTAGCGGTGGAATGGCTTTCCACTTTTCAGCTCGATGAGATGTTGCGACTTGGTCTAAGTTTTATCATTTTGTTTATCTTGGTACTCATTGCAGGCAATTTCATTGGGGCAATGATTCAAAAGGCGATCATCTCTGCTGGCCTAAGCTCTACGGATCGTTTTTTAGGCTTGGTCTTTGGTTTGGTGCGTGGCGCGTTTGTCGTGGTTGTTCTATCGACCTTGGCAGTGTTAACACCAGTCCCCCAAACGCAGGCATGGAAAGCGGCAATTACCCGTCCTGCGATTGATGTCGCCATGGCGGTAATACAAGTATGGTTACCGTCCGATTGGGCGGCGAAGTTGCGTGCGCCAGCCGGCGTTATTTCTGCACCACCACCCTCAGGGAGTTAAGTCATATGTGCGGCGTAGTCGGAAGTGTCTCGCGTTACCCGGTAAATCAGTTGCTGTATGACGCATTGCTACTACTCCAGCATCGCGGTCAGGATGCAGCTGGTATTGCAACGATGAATGGCAATTCATTTGCCATGCACAAGGCCAATGGCTTGGTACGCGACGTATTCCGTACCCGCAACATGCGTAGTTTGGTTGGCAATGTAGGGATTGGTCAGGTCCGCTATCCCACCGCCGGTTCTGCTAGCAGTGAGGAGGAGGCCCAACCTTTTTATGTCAGCGCACCCTATGGAATTATTTTGGCGCACAACGGTAATTTAACCAATGCACCTGCACTGCGGACTGAGATGGCCTACCGCGATCGCCGTCACATTAATACCAGCTCAGATACTGAAGTGCTCTTGAACGTACTGGCGGATGAGCTGCAAAAAGAAACCAACAGCGCCGCATTGGATGAGCAGTCCATGTTTAAGGCCGTAACTGGCCTAACTCGCAGAGTAAGAGGATCATACGCCGTGGTGTCAATGATCGCGGGCTATGGCCTCCTAGCGTTTCGCGATCCATTTGGTATTCGTCCTTTGTGCATCGGCCGCATTGATGGTCCAGATGGTCCTGAGTGGATGGTTGCTTCTGAATCCGTAGCGCTCGAAGGTTTGGGTTTTACCTTTGTTCGGGATGTGGCGCCGGGGGAGGCAATCTACATTGACCTCGATGGCAATTTTGTGGCCCATCAGTGCGTACCCAATGCCGTCCTTAATCCATGTATTTTTGAATATGTTTACATGGCAAGGCCAGACTCCACCATTGATGGCGTCACGGTTTACAACGTGCGCATGCGTATGGGTGATTATTTAGCTGAGAAAATTCGTGCAGAAACGGATGTCAGTGAAATCGATGTAGTAATGCCCATTCCGGATTCGAGTCGGCCAGCAGCCATGCAGGTGGCAAAGCGCCTAGGCATTAGTTATCGTGAAGGTTTCTTTAAGAACCGCTACATTGGCCGTACCTTCATCATGCCTGGGCAGGCCGTGCGTCGTAAATCCGTGCGCCAAAAACTCAATGCGATGCGGATTGAATTTAAAGATAAGACAGTGTTAATTGTGGATGACTCGATTGTGCGCGGTACAACCTCTTATGAGATTGTGCAAATGGCGCGTGAGTCTGGCGCAAAGAAAGTTATCTTTGCCTCTGCAGCTCCGCCAGTCCGTTTTCCGAATGTGTACGGTATCGATATGCCAACCCGCAGTGAGTTGGTAGCCTATGGTCGCACGGATGCGGAGATCAATAAGATGATTGGTGCCGATCAACTGATTTATCAAAACGTGGAAGACATGAAGCAGGCAGTGCGCGACATCAATCCCGAGATTAAGAATTTCGAGGCATCGTGTTTTGATGGCCATTACATTACGGGTGATATTAACGATTCCTACCTCGACGCCTTGGAGGCTGCGCGTACTACTGAAACAGCGCAAGCAGACCGCCAAAAGGACCCTGGGGACTTTGCGCGCTCCCAGTTGCACTTGCACCTAGCTACCGAAGATTAAGTACACTAGTAGCATGGCTAGCAAAATTACTTCGAAACGTCGCTCCCTCGATCTATCCAAACTCGCCCCGGAATCCGTGGCGGTTCGTGCTGGCACGCGACGCTCGCAAGAGTATCAAGAGCACTCAGAAGCCCTGTACCTGACTTCAAGCTTTTGCTTTAATAGTGCCGAAGAGGCTGAGCAGGGTTTTGCCAATGCTGAATCGGGTTTTATTTATTCGCGCTTTACCAATCCCACAGTCAGTATGTTCCAGGATCGCTTGGCTGCCTTGGAAGGTGGGGAGGCGTGTATTGCTACCGCCTCGGGTATGGCTGCCATCATGACTACGGCAATGGCCCACCTCAAGGCGGGCGACCATGTGGTCTGTTCTCGTTCCGTATTTGGCGCAACCATTCAGTTGTTTGGCAGCATTCTAGGCCGCTTTGGTATTACTACCAGCTACGTTGATTTATCCGATAACAAAGCGTGGCAAGCTGCAGTTCAGCCCAATACTCGGATGTTTTACCTCGAGACGCCATCCAATCCAATGACCGAGATTGCGGATATTCGTGCGATCGCCAAGATTGCCAATAAAGCGAATGCCTTATTTGTTGTCGATAACTGTTTTTGCACGCCGGCATTGCAACGGCCGCTGGATTTAGGGGCCGACGTCATCATTCATTCGGCCACCAAGTATTTAGATGGTCAGGGCAGGGTACTGGGTGGTGCCATCGTTGGCAAGAAATCCTTCATCATGGATAAGGTGTTTCCATACGTACGCACAGCCGGACCAACCCTATCGGCTTTTAATGCGTGGGTATTTTTAAAGGGTCTTGAGACCCTTGACTTGCGCATGAAGCAACAGAGCGCTAATGCCTTGGCTTTGGCCCAGTGGCTTGAAAAGCAACCGGGCGTTGAAGCCGTTTATTACCCTGGCCTAAAGTCTCATCGGCAATTTGCCTTAGCGAAGAAGCAGCAAAAGGCAGGCGGAGCGATTTTGTCGTTTGTTCTCAAAGGCGGCAAAAAGGCGGCTTTCAAATTGATCGATCAAACTACGCTGTGCTCAATTACAGCCAATTTAGGGGATACCCGTACGACCATTACGCATCCGGCAACGACGACCCACTGCCGAGTTTCACCCGAGGCACGTAAAGCCGCAGGTATTTCTGATGGCCTGGTTCGGATTGCGGTTGGCCTTGAAAATCCCGATGACCTCATCTGTGATTTGCAGGGCGGCCTTAAAAAATAAGCCCGTGATAAAGCACATCACTTTTTGTGTGAAGCTTGCCTAGGCAAGCTTTTCTATTTCAATCAGTACAGAATTGAAAACCATGGCAACTGCATTCTCAGACAGCGCCGATTTTTGGAATAAGCGCTTTGATACGCCCGATTATATTTTTGGTAGGGCTCCCAATGAGTATCTACAAACTCAAGCTACACGCTTTTTAAAGAAAGGCGATACCGTCTTGTGCGTTGCCGATGGCGAAGGCAGAAACTCGGTTTGGCTGGCAAAGCAGGGGATGCAGGTTGATGCATTTGATTTATCGGAAGTGGCTCTGAAAAAAGCAAATGCGCTTGCAACAGAACAGGCGGCGCATGTTCAATTTATGCTGGCATCCAGCGATACGTGGGATTGGCAGCCCAATCACTACGATGCGGTAGTTGGAATTTTTATTCAGTTTGCTGACCCAGTGATGCGTACTCGTTTGTTTGCGCAAATGGCATCAACCCTGAGGCCTGGAGGGGTCCTGATTGTTCAGGGATATACGCCGAAGCAATTGGATTTTAAAACG
>JBIPON010000021.1:0-14931 GCA_044379065.1 Polynucleobacter sp.
CCGTAAAGCGTTTCTAAGGCATTTTGGTAAGTCTTGAGTTGCTGGGATTGCCAGATCACTTCCTCGTCCCAGGTAAGTCCACAAGCCTGCAACTGAGCCAAAATACGCTGGTCCATGCCGGCAATGCAGCGTGGCGTATCCAAATCCTCGATGCGGACGAGCCAAGTGCCTTGATTGGAGCGGGCATCCAGCCAACTTCCCAGGGCGCTGGCCAGGGAGCCGGCATGCAAAGACCCAGTCGGCGAGGGCGCAAAGCGCCCGCGGTAGTGGGGATGGGTTGGTTTTAGGCTAGACACAGCTAAAATCATCTCATGGCCGTACCCCGTTTTGTTCATCTGCGCGTTCATTCCGAGTTTTCGATTACGGATGGAGTCGTGCGCATTGATGATGCGGTTGCGGCAGCAAGTAACGATGGCATGGGCGCTTTGGCCATTACCGACCTGAGCAACCTGTTTGGTCTGGTGAAGTTTTACATGGCCGCCCGTGAAGGTGGGGTCAAGCCGATTGCGGGAGCGGATGTGTGGCTCTCCAATTTACAGGACCCTGATCAGCCCCACCGCATGCTTTTGCTGGTGCAAAACCACTCGGGTTATTTGAACTTATGCCAGCTACTCAGCCGGGCATCACTGGATAACCAATCGCGGGGGCGTGCGGAAGTCGACCCTCGGTGGTTTAGCGAGCCCGCTGCAAAAAAAGAAGACCAGGCCGTTGGCCGCACTCTGTCCTACGGCTTAATTGCCCTATCGGGCGCGCATCTGGGTGATGTGGGTACCGCACTATTGGCCGGCCAGGAAGAGCAAGCCAAAGCCGCTGCCGAGCGCTGGAAAACCCTCTTTCCGGGCGCTTACTTTATTGAAGTACAGCGTGCTGGGCATCCGCAAGATGAACAACATCTGCAGTTGGCCTGCCAACTTGCCAGCAAGCTGGCATTGCCAGTAGTAGCGACCCATGCAGTGCAGTTTATGCACCGGGATGATTTCAATGCCCATGAAGCGCGGGTCTGTATCGCTGAGGGCGAGTTACTCGGCAATCCGCGCCGCCAGAAAAAATTCAATCCCGAGCAATACTTTTTAAGCCAAGCCGAGATGGAAAAGCGCTTTGCTGATTTACCAAGCGCACTTGCCAACTCAGTTGAGATTGCCAAACGCTGCAATCTCTCCTTAGTATTGGGTCAGCCTCGTTTACCCGAGTTTCCGATTCCAGCAGGGATCTCGCTTGGTGATTATTTATTTAAACAGGCTGAAGTTGGATTGCTAAAACACATGGCGCGCAACTTTCCGGATGCAGATGTACGCGCTGCAGAAGAGCCCCGTTATCGCGAACGTTTAACGTTTGAAGTCAAGACCATTGAGCAAATGGGGTTCCCTGGTTATTTTTTGATCGTTGCCGACTTTATTAACTGGGCAAAAAATAATGGCGTACCCGTTGGTCCTGGCCGTGGCTCTGGTGCCGGCTCCCTAGTAGCCTATTCACTTGGGATTACGGATCTGGATCCCCTCAAGTACAACCTGCTGTTTGAGCGCTTTTTAAATCCAGAGCGGGTATCGATGCCCGACTTTGATATCGACTTTTGCCAGCACGGGCGCGATCGCGTAATTCAGTACGTCAAAGATAAATACGGCAAAGATGCCGTTAGTCAAATTGCAACCTTTGGCACCATGGCAGCCAAAGCTGCTATTCGGGATGTGGGTCGCGTCTTGGAGCAGGGCTATGGCTTTGTCGATAGCATCGCCAAGCTCGTACCATTTAAGCCTGGTCAACTGGTCACCATTGAGATGGCCAAAAAAGAAGAAAAGCAATTGGCTGAGCGCGAGCGTAATGAGGATGAAGTTCGGCAGCTCTTAGCACTTGCCCAGCAACTCGAAGGTATGACCCGCAACGTGGGTATGCATGCGGGTGGTGTGCTCATTGCCCCGGGAAAATTAACGGATTTTTGCCCACTGTATACACAGGACTCAAAAGACCAAGATAGCAGCTCGGTCATCAGTCAGTACGATAAAGATGACGTCGAGGCCATTGGGCTGGTCAAGTTCGACTTCTTGGGATTGACCACACTGACCATCTTGGCCGCAGCAGAGCGATGGATTAAAGCATTGCATGCCGATCGCAAAGATTGGAGCATCGGCGACATCACCTTGGAAGATCCTGCCGCATTTGAGGTTCTGAAATCCGCCAATACCGTTGCGGTCTTCCAGTTGGAAAGTCGCGGCATGCAGGGCATGTTGCGTGATGCCAAGCCCGATCGCTTTGAGGACATCATCGCGCTTGTAGCACTCTATCGTCCCGGCCCAATGGATCTGATTCCGGACTTCATTGCGCGTAAACACGGCCGCCAACAGGTTGAGTATCCTGATCCTCGTATTGAGCCGGTTCTGCGTGAAACCTACGGCATCATGGTTTATCAAGAGCAGGTGATGCAGATGGCCCAAATGATTGGGGGCTACTCACTGGGCGGCGCCGATTTATTGCGCCGGGCGATGGGAAAGAAAAAGCCAGAAGAGATGGCGCAGCACCGCAAGATTTTCAGTGACGGCGCCAAAAAAGGCGGCATTACCGAATTCAAGGCCAATGAGATTTATGACTTGATGGAGCGCTTTGCCGGCTATGGATTTAACAAATCCCATGCTGCTGCCTACGCATTGCTCGCTTATCAAACTGCTTGGCTCAAGGCCCATTATCCCGCTGAGTTTATGGCAGGTAACTTATCGCTCGCAATGGACGATACCGATAAGGTCAAAATTCTGTACGACGATTGCCTGCAAAACCGCTTACGGATATTGCCACCGGATATCAATACCGGTACGTATGAATTTACCCCCCTACGCACGCAAGGGGCGCCAATTGAGCAGTCCTTGGCCGATATACGCTACGGCTTGGGCGCGGTGCGTGGCACCGGCGAAGCAGCGATTGAGGCGATCGTGAAGGCGCGGGAAACAGGCGGACCGTTTATCGATCTATTTGATTTTTGTGCTCGGATTGATCGACGCCAAGTGAATCGCCGCGCAATTGAAGCCTTGATGCGCGCAGGCGCGTTTGATGGTTTGTATGCTGCAGGAGCAAATCAAAAAGGCAAGCCCTACGACATTCGCTCTACCTTGCTCGCTTCATTGGCGCGGGCGATTGAGGCAGCAGAGCAGGCCGAGGCATCAATTCATCAAGTGAGCTTGTTTGAGACTGCTGGTGAATCCGATCGCCACTTACCTGAGCTCGTGAGTGAGCCACCTTGGCCTGATAAGAAACGGCTTCAAGAAGAAAAAACCGCCCTGGGCTTATGTCTTACTGGTCATTTGTTTGATGCATACCGCAACGAGGTAGCGCATTTTGTGCGCCAACCTTTAGTCAAAGTGACCGAAGGAAAAGACCAATTATTGGCCGGCATTATTACTTCAGCACGCATGTTGACTGGGCAACGGGGCCGAATGATGGTTGCTACGATTGACGACGGTACCGCGGCAATCGAAGTCATGCTCTACAGCGAAGTGTATGAGCCGAATCGATCCTGGTTAAAAGAGGATGAACTGGTCATCGCCAAAGTCAATGTCACGCCCGATAAGTTTTCTGGCGGCACGCGAATTGTGGCAGAGGCTGTGATGGATATCGCGGGCGCGCGTTTGCGCTTTGGCCGTAATGTGCATGTGCGGATGGATTCTGGGGTTGATCTGAAACTCTTTCGCAGCCAAATCAATCCGTATTTGATCAGCAATCGCCAGCAACAAGCTAAACCTGGTATGCCGCCAAATGTCGCGCCTAGCCCATTGGATGGTTTTAAGGGATTACCGCTGACTGCGGTAGTCACTACCAGTGGCAGCGCTTGCTTAGTACAGTTTCCTGATGAGTTACGACTCTATCCGGATGATGCTTGTTTGCATAGCCTGCATCAGTTGCTCGCAACAACACAGGCAGATCCGGTGACGGTGCAGTACGCGTAAAAATACTGGGTTTATTGCGATGCTTTTAACGCAGCATGTGCACGAATTTTTTCATTAAGACGTTCTCGACTGCTTTTGTCATTCGATTGATCGCGTACTTTATGAAATATATGAATGACTTCAGTCGCCCAGGCACCTGATTTACGAATAACACCATTGGCCTGCAGTCTAAAGACAAAGTCAGCATCTTCATGGCCCCAGCCAAGAAGCGTTTCATCAAACCCGCCAATCGCGAGGGCGTCGCTGCGCCAACAGGCCATATTGCAACCCTTAATGCGCCGCCAAACAAAAGTGCTATACAACCTGCGCGAATGATCACCAAACTTGACTAGCAGGGGCAGTAATTTATTGAGGCCGCCGCGCAAGCGATAGCTAAGCGCATGTTGCTTGAACCGCTCAAAACTCCAATGCGGCCATGACAGCATTTCTTGAGCGAGTACCTTGTTTGAGAGAATACGACTGCCGGTAACCATGTGGCCTGGTTCTGCTAGTTTTCGATGCTGGGCAATAAAATCGGGCTGCACAATGCAGTCACCATCTATAAAAACGAGGTAATCGCCGTGCGATGCTGCAATAGCTAAGTTGCCAACCACGGTCTTGCGGCAACCATCGTCTTCGATCCAAACATGCTCTATTGGCACAGGAAAATCGGCGCGTATCGTATCAATGAGTTCGCGCGTATCGGAGCGTGAGCCATCGTCAGCGATGATGACCTCAAAATTGCGATCGGATTGAGTCTTTAAGGATTCAAGCGATAGTCGCAAGGCTTGCGGCCAGTTGTAGGTTGCCACAATTACCGAAATCTTGCTCATGGTTTTTGCTTCGCTCCGGATGCCTTGGTTAGTTCGCAGATTTTCATATAACGGTAATACGATCCTTGGGCATTGGCGAGCGCCAGTGAAAAGCCCTGAGGTCCATCCAGAAAACCTAAGCGAATAAAGTAGGTTCTAAAAAATGACCAAGCCCCATGGCCAATCGCTGCTAGAGGACTGCTTCGCTTGCCTTTAGCAAACGCCTGCTCGGCTGAGGCGCTGGAGTAACGATCAATTTTTTGCAGTACCTGTGAGTAGTTCATAAAGCTGTAGTGCAGCATGTGGTTTTTCAGCTTCATAACGGGGCCGCTTGGAATAAGCCGTTCATGCACTAAGTCATTAGAAAACCGAGCCGTTCCACGCTGAAATAACCGATCTACGTAGTCGGGATTCCAGCCCGAATGGCGAATGAAGCGACCGCAATACCAAGACAGCCTGGGGATTGCAAAACAGGTCACATTGCCAGGTTTTTCTAAAACCCCTGCAATTTCCGCCTGAAGCGCTGGGGTTAGGCGTTCATCGGCATCAACTGAGAGTACCCAATCGCCGTTGGCGAGGTCCAGCGCCCGGTTCTTTTGGGGGCCAAAACCAGGCCAATCAGCTGGTTGGGCAATGGTGGCGCCAAATTCCTGGGCGATCGCAATGGTTCCGTCGATACTGGCTGTATCGACAATAACCACTTGCTGGGCAAGCCCCCCCAGGGAGGTAAGGCAGTCGCGAAGATTGGCTTCTTCGTTGCGAGTAATGAGTATCACGGATAAGGTGGGCATAATTCATTATATGAATGCCGACGACAGAATTGTCCTAAACCGCCTAATCCAGTATTTAAAACCCCATACCAAGACGATTATTGGGTCGATTTTAGCTATGGCGCTGGTGGCTGGGGCAGAAACATCGATACCGGCCTTAATGAAGCCGCTATTGGACCGCGGTTTTACCGGCGAGCTTGATGGCAGGTTATGGCTAGTCCCGATCTTTTTAGTCGGGCTTGCCTTTATCCGGGGCGGCGCTCAATTTCTGTCGAATTATTTGTTATCCAGGGTCATCAATGCAGTATTGCTAAAACTGCGGGAGCAGATGTTCCAAACCTTGCTGCATGCTAAGACCGAGTTTTATCAAAAAAACTCTGCATCGAACTTAATCAATGCGGTTGTTTTCGAAGTAAATAATGTGCTGAGCATTATGGGTACGATGCTCATTAGTTTGGTACGCGACTCATTAACGGTGCTGGGTTTATTGGGATACCTCATTTACCTCAACTGGAAACTTACCCTTGTTGTATTGATTATCTTCCCGATCATTGCGTACATCATGAGTCTGATTAATCGCCGTTTGCGTGGTTTAAATCGGGAGCAACAGGCCATGACCAGCGAACTTGCCTACATTGTTGAAGAATCAGTCTCGGGGCATAAGATTGTTAAAGTCCATGGTGGTGAAGCCTACGAGATGAACCGGTTTATCGAAAAGGCGGATCGCTTGCGACGCTTTGCGCTCAAAACGGCGGTAGTAGGCGGTTTAAATCAGCCCATGACCCAACTCATTGCCTCAATGGCACTCTCGGTCGTGCTGGTGATTGCACTCTTGCAGTCTTCCACCGAGGGAACCACCGTGGGCGGCTTTGCTGCATTTATCACGGCCATGATGTTGATTATTTCCCCCATTAAACATTTGGCCGACATTAATCAGCCCTTGCAACGCGGCCTCACTGCGGCCGAGATGATATTTGGTTTGATGGATCAACCAATCGAGGAAGACGACTTTCGTAAAGCAGGCGTGCATCGAATGGAAAAAGCAAAGGGTGCCATCAGTTTTAAGGATGTATCTTTTTCGTATCAACAAGATGCTGATCGGCAAGATGCCTTGAGGCATATCAGTTTATCGATTCAGGCAGGCGAGGTAGTTGCCTTCGTAGGGCCGTCTGGCGGCGGTAAGTCGACGCTAGTGAGCTTGTTACCACGCTTTTTTAGACCCACTGCGGGCGTGATTGAGCTAGATGGCATCAATCTGGAAGAGCTCTCTTTATCTGATTTGCGGCGCCAGATTGCATTTGTTAGCCAAGACGTCATCTTGTTTAACGACTCGATCGCTGCAAACGTCGCTTACGGTACAGATGCGGTTAGCGGAATCGATCGAGGTCGCGTGATTGAAGCGCTGGAGGCGGCTAATCTATCGAATTTAATGAGCGAATTACCACAAGGCATTGATACCCTAATTGGCGATAACGGTAACCGACTCTCTGGCGGGCAGCGGCAGCGCTTGGCGATTGCTAGAGCCATTTACAAAGATGCGCCGATCTTGATCTTAGATGAAGCTACATCAGCTCTCGATTCGGAATCTGAACGTCAGGTTCAAGAAGCATTGGATCGATTGATGGCAGGCCGTACAACCTTGGTGATTGCACACCGCCTATCTACGATTGAGCATGCGAGCCGTATTGTGGTGTTAGAGCATGGGCAGGTTGTTGAAAACGGATCCCATGCCGAACTGATTGAAAAAGGTGGCTTATATAGCAATCTGCATCGGCTGCAGTTTGCCAATGCGTAAGTAAAAATCAAGTCTTAACTCAAGACAATATCGTATTGCTCTTGCTTGAACGAACCCTCTGCTTGTAAACGAATGGGCTTGGCAACAAAATCCCCCAGCATCGCTAAAAACTGATTCTCTTCTTCCAGGAAGAGATCAATGACGTCGGGCGCTGCCACAATACGGAACTCTCTGGGATTAAATTGGCGATGCTCGCGGACGATTTCCCGCAGAATTTCATAGCAAATGGTTTGGGCTGTTTTGATTTCACCTTTACCGCTACAGGTTGCGCATGGCTCGCACAAAATATGCGCTAACGATTCACGCGTACGTTTGCGCGTCATCTCTACTAAACCTAAGGCAGAAAATTGACTGACTGAATTGCGTGCATGATCTCGCTCTAGGTTGCGCTTAAGTTCGCTCAATACCGCCTCTTGGTGCTCACGAGTCAGCATATCGATAAAGTCGATGATGATGATGCCGCCCAAGTTGCGCAGTCGCAGTTGACGTGCGATGGCTTGCGCAGCCTCCAGATTGGTCTTAAAGACCGTGTCGTCTAAATTACGCGCACCCACATAGCTGCCGGTGTTGACGTCGATAGTAGTCATCGATTCAGTTTGGTCAATCATCAAGTACCCGCCGGACTTGAGATCGACGCGGCGTCCCAAAGCTTTATTGATTTCGGCATCTACATCAAATAAATCAAACAAGGCACGCTCGCCACGATGCAGGGTTAGTTTGCCAACGAGGTTGGGCGTATATGTCTCCGCAAAGCGATTTAAGCGCTCAAAGTTCTCCGCTGAATCAACCCGTATTTGCATGGTCTTATCGCTAGCCAGATCACGCAATACGCGCTCTGCCAGGCTCAAATCCTGAAAGAGCAGGGCAGGAGCCGCTTTTTGATTTACCGAGGCCAAAATGGTGTCCCACGTTGTTTTGAGGTAGAGGAGATCGAGCGTTAGTTCGGCGTCCGTAGCATCTTGCGCAATCGTACGCACAATAATTCCGCCGGTTTGGTTGCTTGGCAGTAGTCCAGTGATGCGGGCTTTGATGGCTTCGCGCTCATCTGGATTTTCGATGCGCTGTGAGATGCCGATATAAGGTGCGTCACCTGATTCCTTTTGGGATTGCGGTAAGTAAACTAGGTTGCGACCCGCAATGCTGATTTGGGTTGTAAGCCGAGCGCCTTTGGTCCCAAGCGGATCTTTTAACACTTGCACAATTAAGGTTTGGCCTTCATAGAGGACTTTTTCAATTTGGGTCTGCTGGTTCTGTTGCGCAATATCGGCCACATGCATGAATGCCGTTCGCTCGAGACCCATTTCAATAAAAGCCGATTGCATTCCGGGCAGAACCCGAACCACTTTAGCTAAGTAAATGTTGCCCACAATTCCCCGCTGGCGGGTGCGCTCAATTTGCAGCTCTTGTACCGCTGCTTGTTGAATCAATGCCACCCGTGTTTCTTGGGGGGTAATGTTGATCAGAATCTCTTCGTTCATATTAGGCTTGGTTTGCAATTTCTGGCGTGAGCGTAAAGGATACGCCAGCCTGTTGCAGTAGGGTAGCCATTTCAAATAGGGGTAGCCCCATGATGCCGCTATAACTCCCGATGATTCTGCGGATAAAAGCACTTCCTAGGCCTTGAATGCCGTAGGCGCCAGCCTTGCCATAGGGTTCTTGGCTCGCAATATAGGCCTTAATCAGAGTGTCGCTGAGCGGCATAAATTCCACTTGCGATACCTGTACCAGGCTAATGGGTTTTGCCGATGGCTGGGGTAGCAGCGCAATAGCCGTTAACACCTCGTGGGGTTGGCCGCTAAGCAAGCGTAAGATGCGTGCGGCATCAACCGCATCTGCCGGCTTACCCAAGATCTGGGCGGTATCGCTGTTGGGGAGGCTCACGGTGGTGTCGGCACATAAAATCGGCGCCCAAGGTAGGCCTCGCTTTGTCCAGCGCTGTAAGGCCGCATCACATTTTGCTAGCGTCACGCGTTCAACATAGGCTCTGGCATTTTCATTTGCGAGTGGCGCTTCGATTGCCTCTGCATTCTCATTGCTATCCGGCAAGAGCAATTCAAAGCGCACGCCCAATTGCGTTAACAATTCCTGGCGGCGGGGGCTTTGGGATGCGAGGTAGAGAAAAGAATGCATTGCTAAATGAAGAGGGCTTATTCACGGTGGTAGGGATGACCTTGCAAAATCGTCCATGCACGGTAGAGTTGTTCGGTCAACAAGACCCGCGCCATTGCATGTGGCAAGGTTAGGCTGGATAAACGCCAAATGGCATCAGCCTTTTGTTTGATACTAGCGTCTAAACCATCGGCACCACCAATCAGAAAAGCCACGTCACCGCCATCTTGGCGCCATTGGGCTAATTGCTCAGCAACACCTTGCGTGCTCAGGTCCTTACCCCGTTCATCGAGTGCAATCAGACGAACTCCTTTCGGTATGGCCGCAGTGATCTTGATGGCCTCTTTGGCGGGGGAGAGGTCGGGCTTGATTTCTTTGAGCTCGATGCCGCAATCAGAGGGCATGCGCTTGAGGTAGTCATTGCAAGCGCTTGATACCCAGTCTGGCATCTTATGGCCTACTGCAATGATGATGAGCCGCATACTTAGTTAAGGGACGACGATGCAGTCAGATGCGCTGCCCTAGTCCTCATCCTCATCGGAAAACTCACTGGCCTTTGCAAGGCCTTTAGCGCCGGCTAATTTAACGCGGACTGGCTTAGCACCCCACATGCCCTCTAGTTGATAGTAAGAGCGCAGCATAGGTTGCAAGATATGCACCACGATGTCACCGCAATCGACCAAGACCCATTCGCCTGTCTCAAGCCCTTCGATGGAAATCACTTCACCGCCTTTGCTGTTGACTTCTTCCTTCACCGACATCGCCAATGAGCGAGTTTGGCGGTTACTCGAGCCAGTTGCAATAATCACGCGGTCGAATAACTCACTCAGTTTGGTGGTGTCATAGACGCGAATATCCTGTGCCTTGACATCTTCGAGGGCATCAATAATGGTGCGTTGTAATTTACGTAGGTCCATAGTGTCTTTTAAAGAATAGGGGATGATCTTATCGTGATTGGGAGTAAAGACCTAACTTCTCAATTAGATTCAATACCTCATCGGGAATTTGTTCCGTTAAAGGTGTGTTTGGATTAATGCCGCCCACAGCCAGTTGTTTGCGGATGGCAATCGACGACAGGTACATATCCATCTTCTGATCCAAGTAGATTAAGCCGCAGGGCAATCGATCCATCTGCTTGGGGTCAGTGGTCTGATGAGTTTGGATAAAACGACCTAACTCCGATTGAGGGTCAATCGTTAAAGCAAACTCAGGACGCCTTGCCACCGCCAAATGAACTTCTTTTAGTAAATACTGCCAATCTTGCCAGGTATCGATTTGCATCAAGCTATCAGCTCCCATTAGCCAGATGAGATGGGTTGTACTGCCATAGCGCTGACGCAGAGCAATCGCCGTATCGATGGTGTAGCTTGGCCCTTGGCGATCGAGCTCAATTCGATCCACTTCGATCGGAATCTGAATGCCCTCATCGCCCAACAAGCGGTTTAGGGCAATGGCGGCAGCCTGCGTTAATTGATAGCGCGTTTCCGGCGGGGTAATAAAAGCCGACTTTTGCCAAGGGTTGCCGCTCGGGATGAGTAGTAGCCGATCCAACTGAAATAACCTTGCAAAATGCGCTGCAACCCGTAAATGCGCCCAATGGGGTGGATCAAAGGTGCCGCCTAAGATGCCGATTTTTTCTGGCGTAGTCAATTAGGCCAACCAGTCGCGGGGCTTTAGGTAGTAATCGTAGAGTTTTGCCTCGGGAGTGTTCGGTTCAGGTGCCCAGTTATAGCGCCAAGTAACCACGGGTGGCATCGACATCAGAATCGATTCCGAGCGGCCGCCTGACTGCAGGCCAAAAATCGTGCCACGGTCAAAAATGAGGTTGTATTCAACATAACGACCGCGGCGGTATTCCTGAAAATCCCGCTCAGCTTGCGTGTATGGCTCTTGGTAGCGGCGCTCCAAGATTGGTAAATAAGCCTCAATGAATGAATTACCTACAGCTTGTGTCATAGCAAAGCTGCGTTCAAACCCAAGCTCATTAAAGTCATCAAAAAAGACGCCGCCAATGCCCCGTGGTTCATTGCGGTGCTTTAAGTAAAAATACTCGTCACACCATTTTTTAAATCGGGGATGCAGATCGCTACCAAATGGATCCAGCGCATTCTTCGCCGTTTGGTGAAAGTGTTTGCAATCCTCGTCAACACCATAGTAAGGGGTGAGATCAAAGCCGCCGCCAAACCACCATACCGGATCCTTATCTGGCGCTTGCGCAATAAAACAGCGCACATTCATATGGGCGGTGGGTGCTTTTGGATTGCGCGGATGAAACACTAATGAGACACCCATGGCCTCAAAACTTCGGCCCGCCATCTCAGGACGATTTTGGGTGGCAGTGCTTGGCATTTTGTCGCCACGCACATGGGAAAAACCAACCCCGCCTTTTTCAAGGATGTTGCCATTTTCTAAAATGCAGGTACGCCCCGATCCCCGCAATGGACTATCTTCTGGCTTTTGCCAGCTATCCGCAACAAATGCCTTGCCATCTAGCGCGCTGGTAGCAGCAACGATGCGGTCCTGCAGGCCTAGAAAGTAGTCTTTAAGTGCTTGTGTGTCGATTTGCAAAATGGAGCTCACTGGTGGGGAAATGGATGCCAAGCTTATTTTAGAGCGCGATGGCCAATATCCTGCCGATATTGCATGCCATCAAAATGGATTTGCTTAATTACTTTGTAAGCCTCTTTTTGGGCTCCCCGCACGGTATCGGCAAGGCCAACAACGCAGAGTACTCGGCCCCCGTTGGTGTGCAATACGCCGTCCGCCATTGTGGTGCCCGCATGAAAGGTAATGGCGCTAGCGGTATCGTCGGGAATTCCGGTAATGGTATCCCCTTTACGTGGAGTATCTGGGTATAAGTGCGCTGCCAGCACAACCCCTAGGGCAGTACGGCGATCCCATTCCAGCTCCACTTCATTGAGCTTGCCATCCACTGCCTTATCCAAAGCGTGAACCAAGTCGCTGCGTAAGCGCGCCATGATGGGTTGCGTCTCTGGGTCGCCCATGCGGCAGTTGAACTCCAGGGTTTTGATTTGGCCGTTCGGAGCAATCATTAAACCGGCATACAAAAAGCCGGTGTAGGGAATGCCATCGGCTTTCATGCCCTGAATGGTTGGCATGATGACTTCACGCATGGCTTTGGCATGGATTTCAGGGGTCACTACTGGCGCTGGGGAGTAGGCGCCCATACCACCTGTATTAGGACCTTGGTCGCCATCGAGTAAACGTTTGTGGTCTTGGCTTGTGGCGAGTGCTAAAGCGTTTTTACCATCCACCAGCACAATGAAACTCGCTTCTTCGCCAGTTAAAAATTCTTCAATGACGACGCGTGCACCGGCATTACCCAATTTATTGTCGGCCAGCATCATATCGACGGCAGCGTGAGCCTCATCTAAGTTCATTGCAACAACGACACCTTTGCCTGCAGCTAAGCCATCGGCTTTAATCACAATCGGTGCGCCCTTACGATCAATGTAGGCGTGCGCCTCGTGGGCATTGGAAAAGGTTTGGTAATCCGCAGTTGGAATGCCGTGGCGTTTCATGAAGGCTTTTGAAAAGTCCTTGGATGATTCGAGTTGCGCGGCCAACTGAGTGGGTCCAAAAATACGTAAGCCGGCATTGCGAAAGACATCGACGATACCTGCTGCGAGAGGGGCTTCGGGGCCCACTACCGTTAAATGAATCTGTTCGCGCTTGGCAAAATCAGCAAGCTCTTGCAAATCAGCAATCGGAAGGTTTTCAATACCAGCATGGGTTTGCTTTGCGCTAGCGGTGCCGCCATTGCCGGGGGCAACAAATACTTTTTGAACTTGCGGGGATTGAGCCAACTTCCATGCTAGGGCATGTTCGCGGCCGCCGGAGCCAATAAGGAGAATCTTCATGGGATTATTTTTTAAATGGATTGGGTATGTTTATTGGATGGAAGCATTCGTAAATACTTCTTGAACGTCGTCCAGATTTTCTAAAACGTCCAGTAGCTTTTGCATGCTTTCGGCTTGATCGCCCTCGAGACTAATGTCAGTTTCAGGCCGCATCGTGACCGTGGCCAGTTCCGCCTGAAAGCCTGCAGTGCGTAAGGCGTCTTGTACCTTAGAAAAATCAGGTACTGCAGTGAGCACTTCAATTGCGCCATCGTCATGGGTGATCACGTCATTCGCTCCTGCATCAAGGGCGCATTCCATTAATTGATCTTCATTGGTGCCAGGTGCAAATAGCAACTGACCGCAGTGCTGAAACAAAAATGCCACCGATCCTTCGGTGCCCATATTGCCACCGTATTTCGTAAAAGCGTGGCGCACTTCAGCAACGGTGCGCGTGCGGTTATCGGTCATGCAATCGACGATGACCGCGGCGCCATTGATGCCGTAGCCTTCGTAGCGAATCTCTTCGTAGTTCACGCCTTCAAGCGAGCCAGTACCGCGCTGGATAGCCCGCTGCACGTTATCGTTTGGCATATTCGAGTCTTTGGCTTTATCAATCGCCAAACGCAAGCGGGGATTCGTGGCCAGGTCTCCGCCACCCAATTTAGCGGCCACGGTAATTTCTTTAATGAGCTTGGTCCAAATCTTGCCGCGCTTTTCGTCCTGACGACCCTTGCGATGCTGAATATTGGCCCATTTTGAGTGACCGGCCATGCGGATTGATCCTTTTTGAGTAATTTTGCCTACAGTCCTCAATTTTAGGCAAAATACGGGGTCTAAAGCCAAAAAGTACAATTAATTTTATGGATTTAGTGCTTGCAAGCCCAGTAGCGCCCTTTAGAACGAAAAAACGACCCCACACCATGGGGCGCTGAACCACCAAGACAACGAACAACATTAGGAATCAATATGAGTAAGGAAATCGTCAAAGCAATCCGCATTACCGAAACAGGCGCCCCAGAGGTCATGAAATGGGTCGATGTGGAGCTCGGCGAACCTGGCCCAGGAGAAGTATTGATCCGCCACCATGCATGTGGGCTCAATTACATTGATGTGTACTTTCGTTCGGGCTACTATGCCCAGCCGCTACCTGGTGGCATTGGTATGGAAGGCGCTGGCGTAATTGAAAAAGTCGGACCTGATGTGAGCCACGTCAAAGTGGGTGATCGGGTGGCGTATGCGGGTCGTCCTACCGGCGCCTATGCAGAGGCCCGCATCATGCCCGCCGATATCTTGGTGAAGTTGCCTGATTCGATCTCCTTTGAGCAGGGCGCCGCCATGATGTTGCAAGGCCTGACCGTTCAATATCTGTTGACCGATAGCTACAAAGTGCAAAAGGGTGACACCGTGTTGTTTCATGCAATTGCTGGCGGCGTTGGCCTCATTGCGTGCCAGTGGCTCAAGGCGATTGGTGCTACCGTGATTGGAACGGTTGGCAGCCCCGAAAAAGCGGAGATTGCTAAAGCCTATGGTTGCGACCATGTGATCCTGTATCGCGAGGAAGACTTTGTAAAACGCGTCAAGGAAATTACCAATGGCAAAGGCGTTCCCGTGGCCTATGATGCGGTGGGTAAAGATACCTTTATGCAAACCTTAGATTGCGTCTCACCGCGCGGT
>JBIPON010000133.1:0-4941 GCA_044379065.1 Polynucleobacter sp.
TCCCATGTATGCCGAAGGACATCTGGCCATCCTCAAAGGCAACATTTCGCCCGAGGGTTGCGTTGCTAAGATCACCGGCCTTAAAAATCCATCGATTACCGGCCCAGCACGTGTCTTTGATTCTGAAGATTTAGCCATGGAAGCCATCATGGCAAACAAAATTAAGGCGGGTGACATTGTGGTGATTCGCTACGAGGGCCCGAAGGGTGGCCCCGGCATGCGTGAAATGCTCGCACCGACCTCGGCTCTAGTAGGTCAGGGTTTGGGTGAAAGTGTGGGCCTCATTACCGATGGCCGCTTCTCCGGTGGCACCTGGGGCATGGTCGTTGGGCATGTCGCACCCGAAGCCTATGTTGGCGGCACGATTGCACTGATCAACGAAGGGGACTCCGTCACCATCGATGCGCATAAGTTATTGATCCAGCTTAATGTTGCAGACGAGGAAATTGCCAAACGGCGCGCAGCCTGGAAGCAGCCAAAACCACGCTATACCCGCGGTCTACTAGCAAAATACGCCAGTACAGCGAGTAGCGCTAGCAAAGGAGCTGTAACGGACTTGGATTTAAAAATCTAGTCAATCCTGCTTTTGCCCCCCCTCGGCTCCGAGCTGAGGGGATGCGTTAAAATTAAAGGTTACCCTACTTCTCATCTTTACCCATGCAGCTGATTTGGATCTCAGGATCAACCTCCCAATTTAAAAAAATCAATATAACGTCGCGCGGCATAACAAAGCTTGCGGTCGCGACGTCATTCATTGCCATCACGCTTGGGGTGATGATCCATTTTCTTGGATTTCAGGTGGCGATTCAGTACAACCCCGAGTTAGCCCGCAATGTGAGCGGGATCATTACAACCCAAGAAAAAGATGCGATTGAAGCGCACTATCGGCAACACTTTAATGAGCTTCAGTCACAACTGGCGAACTTGAGTGAACATATTTTAGAAATAAAACGGTACAAAGAAGGTGTTACTGAACTTGTTACACCATTTCCATTGAAGAACCAAATAGCGGGCAGTAGCAATAAGGGCGGTCCATACCAGCCCATCCTATTTAATCCCACCACCGAGGGTAGGCTAGCAGAAGATCTTAGCTTGGCTTTAAATAACAGCGCACTACTCAATCAAGGCATTAAAAAACTAGAGGAAACATGGCGCGACCAGCACCAATGGCTTCGCCAACTTCCAACGGGCTCACCCATCGTGAATCAAATTGGACTGTCGAGTAATTATGGAACCCGAATTGATCCGTTTACCAATTTACTGGCCCAGCACCCCGGGGTAGATTTTTCTGCGCCCGTTGGCACCCCTATTCTTGCAGCAGGTGATGGCCTGGTATTGCGTGCTGAATACGATAGTGCTTACGGCAACTTTATTGAAATTGCACATGCCGATCAATTTGTTTCTAAGTACGCACACGCAAGTAAGATGCATGTTAAAGCCGGTCAGCGCATTCAACGCGGACAATTGATTGCTGAAGTCGGAAACACCGGAAGATCCACTGGCCCGCATTTGCATTATGAGATCAGCCACCAAGGCAGGATGATTAATCCGATGCAAATTCTTAGAACACAAAACATTAAATTAGCGGCGCAGTAAAACGCCCGAGCTCTTTGTAGGTTGATGCGAGGCAAATGCAAAAGGGCGCCGTAGCGCCCTTTTTAACCAGATAAAGCACTATTTAGTGCTTAGGACCATGCCCATGACTGCCGGGTGCATTTACTGGCATTTTGACTTCCACTTCACCTGCCTTCGCAAACTTGAGTTTGACAGGCACAGCCTCACCCGCCTTCAGGGGCGCCTTGATATTCATAAACATGATATGTAGACCACCTGGTTTGAGTTCAACAGCGCCGTTAGCTGGAACGTCAATTTGCTTTACTTCACGCATGCGCATCACGTTGCCATCCATGGTCATGGTGTGCAACTGCACATCATCCGAGACGGTGGAAGTTGCAGAGATCAATTGATCGGCAGCGCCATTGCTGGTAATTTTCATAAAGCCGCCCGCTGCCGCTTGGCCTGGAACCGTTGCCCGGGTGTAAGCGCCATTGACGGCAATGCTACCGACTTTTGCATCTTGGGCATAAGTAGCCGAATGCATTCCGCAAGTAAAAAGTCCTGCGGCAATAATTACACTTAATTTAAAACTAATCATGGTAGTAATTTCCTTTTAAAAAAATTTAATTCAGGTACATCTTGAGCTCTTTCTCAAATTGAGGAAGATTATCTCGGTTTACAAAAATACCGATCGGCATTTCTTGATCGGCGTGTTTGAGAACTAAACGATACAAATGCTTTTCGGTTCGGCCAATGCGAGCCCATACAGTATTGAGCTCTTTTCTTTCAAGCTTGCCACCCCAGCTTTTTTCAATCGTCATATTTGTGCCATCGATGGTGATCTTTTCATAATCGAGGGCATGGCGACTGTAGATATACAAGGCAATGGTTAATGCAGTAATTTCAATGCAGGTAAAAATCAGAACCATCCAAACGCCCATGAGTAAAAACGAGCCTGCCACCAAGAGCGAAAAAAAGACAATCGAGGCGTAGAAATACCCCACCTGCTTCGGTGAAAAAGAACAGTTTCGTTTCATTAACCAAGTGCGCATGGCAATACTGTACTACCAGCTCAAGGTCTTTGTATTTGGCTTAAACAAGGCTTCGCCCGTAACCTTAGCGCCGCCCATCTTGATGCCTGGCAGTACATCGGCCTCCGTAAAGCCATAGTGCCTCAAACAAGGTGGACACATAATGACCGTACTACCGCCTGCGATCATCTCCAACAGCAATTTTTGCTGCTCTGGATGACTTGAGGCACCAGCTTTAACCCCGAGATATACCCCTTTATCACTCAGAAAGACACTCAATGGGTGGCCATTTGCTGCATGGTGTTTACTAAAATTCAGGGCCATGGAGGCGCGATGGGGCTCATCGCTGGTTAGGCTAACAAAAAGTGGGTCATTGGGCCCAGCAGTTACAGAGAACGACAGCATTGCCAGAATAGCAAGCAGAGTTGTTTTAACAGAACGATTGATCATAGCCTTCCTTTAGTGAACAAGTAATACGTTTGGGTTGATTAAATATGAACATCCAATCAGTTAAAGCTAGTTGATAAGCCAATCGATCCCCAAGTCCCTGGCATTGGATACCCCTGACGATAGCTGTACTGTTGATTGAAGATGTTCTCAACTATCACAAAAACCTCGCCCTTCTTTCCCAGTGCTGGTATTGGATATGACACGCGAGCATTGGCAACCGTGAAACCATTTACTAAAGTGGTGTTGGTAGATCCAGTATTGCGACTTAAAGTCTGGGAATAAAAGGATGTTTGATATTGGGCATCAACAGATAACCTGAGTTTTCCAACATATCCAGTCAATGCAGCATTAAATGCATTTTGAGGGACATAAGGTAAGTTCGCAACGCTATTGTTATTTAGATAAGTCCATCCTCCAAATAATGTCAACTCAGGAATGATCTCCCGTTGGGCTGATAACTCCACACCCTGCATAGTGTATTCGCCGAAAGTGCTCCATGTTGCACTTGGAGGAAATGGAGGTCCGCTTGCAATTGTAAAAACAGACCGATTCTTAATCGTGTCTTGGAAAAGGCTAGCATCAAGTCTTGTTTTCTTATCTATAAAGAATTTTCCACCGACCTCAATATGGCTCATTTCCTCAGCAGACAGATTCTTCCATGACTGGTTTGCCCAATTTACAGGGATTGAGGCCTGCAAAGCCGGTCCTTCCATGCCTGGATAGTTGACTCCCTGAGAGGCATTAAAGAAAATGGTTGCCACATCAGAAACCAAAGAAATACCACCATAAGGAGCAGTCTTAGAGGCGTATTGATTATTCTGGTAATTTCGCACTCCAGCCGATGGCACCAAAGACCACTTATTACTCAACATGAAGCTGTGGCTTATGCCCATGTATGGAGAGGTTAATTTGTACGTTGGTAAAGTTGTCTTAGTGATGCTCCCAGTCAGAGCTCCGTTAAAAGCAGGGTTACTTGTTACGCTGCCTGTTGAAGAATCATAGTCAAGGCCAAACAAGATATTGCCTCCCTGCCATGGAGTTATAGACTCCTTCCAGCGCAAGCCCTGCATAGTAAAGTTGTTGAAACTATTTCCCCAGCCGCCAGATACTAAATCATTATTCAAATTGCCATTTCCTGTATTTGAGTAAATACGTATCTCACCCTCAACTGCATCGTAACTATGCCTTGCAAATGCAGTTACCATCTGCGCCGCACTATCATAAGTCGGGGCTATCGCTGGAGCAGGTAACGTATTGTTGCCAGGATCTTTGGCGGTATTGTTAAGCGCCATTCCGCTGATGCCAACTTTCCAGTTTTGATCGATCTTAAATCCAGCGGAACCCATAATGTTGGCTAACTGCCCACTACCGTTTGCCCTTGCGCCATTGGATCTGGAAAATCCTTGCGCCAGAGTAAAGTCAATATCGTTATGTCTGCCTGCCATATCAACCTGCTCAATGACGGTGTTGTAAGAGCCATAGGAGACTCGTGCATTACCAGATACACCATTATTAGGCCCCGCAGTTTTAGTATTTAGATTTATAGAGGCAAAATTATTTCCGCTAACTTGGGGTTGAGGGCTTTTATAAATAGTAATGTCCTTCATGCCATTCACAGGGAGCAGATCCAGTAAGGCGTGCCCCCAGACCGGCATATACATGGGTACGTTATCTATGTAGGTTTTAATCTCGCTACCGGGGCGACTTAAGCCCATGCCGCGAATAAAAACCGATCCACCCTGATCCCCACCAAATGATCCCACTGGGTTGTACCGGGTAATTTGTGTTCCCGGGGTATTGCGTAAAGCAGATGATAGATCTGCGGCATGAAGGTCTCTGATAGTTTCTTCCGTGATCACCGCAGATGTACTTGAAAATCGGTCGATCTCAATTTCTGCAATAT
>JBIPON010000134.1:0-4937 GCA_044379065.1 Polynucleobacter sp.
TAAACAATGCCGCAGGGCAATAAAGCAAAGGCTAAGTGAATGATTTAAATACAACAAATCCAACGGCAATGATATTATGAGGCTTCACTCAACACTTCGCCTACAGGCGCTTTGATGTATGCGGCAAGCTGACGTTACCCGAAACACTTCGGAAACCCAAATTCAGATAACCATCAATTTAGATGGCACAGGCAAAGCCGAGCTCGCCTCGGGCGTGCCCTTCTTGGATCACATGCTCGATCAGATCGCCCGTCACGGCATGATTGACCTCAAGGTCATCGCCAAAGGCGATACCCAAATCGACGATCACCATACCGTAGAGGACGTTGGTATCACCTTGGGGCAAGCGATTGCCAAAGCGGTTGGCGATAAAGCCGGCATTACGCGCTATGGCTATTCGTATGTTCCCCTTGATGAAACCCTCTCTCGGGTTGTGATTGATTTTTCTGGCCGCCCCGGTTTGGAGTTCCATGTGCCATTTACCCGCGCACGGGTAGGTGATTTTGATGTGGACTTAAGCATTGAGTTCTTCCGTGGCTTTGTTAACCACGCTGGTGTGACCTTGCACATCGATAATTTGCGGGGCGTCAATGCGCACCACCAAATCGAGACGGTATTTAAGGCTTTCGGCCGTGCCTTACGCATGGCGCTGACACCAGACCCGCGCGCAGCGGGTCTGGTTCCTTCCACGAAAGGTAGCCTCTAATTATTGTTAGAAGCGTATGGTTTGCTCTGCATTGCATGCGCCTCGGTCCTTACATTAGTCGCTAAGCCACAGGTCTCCCGTTGACCCAAACCATCGCCATCGTTGATTACGGAATGGGCAATTTACGTTCCGTTTACCAAGCCTTCCATCGCGTTGCACCAAGTGCCAATATTCTGATTGCGACTAAGCCGGAACAGATTCAAAAAGCCGATCGTGTGGTCTTGCCCGGCCAAGGTGCAATGCCCGACTGTATGAAACAGTTGAGTGAATCCGGCTTATTGGAAGCATTGCTGCAAGCTGCAAAAAATAAGCCGCTACTCGGCGTTTGCGTAGGCGAGCAAATGCTGCTGGATCGCAGTAGCGAGGTTCGGGCAGAACAAGGTAGTAGCGGTGATGCATGGACACCCTGTCTGGGATTGATACCGGGTGAGGTGCGGCGTTTTGAGCTGACTGGCCAATTACAGGCCGACGGATCAGAATACAAAGTGCCGCACATGGGCTGGAATCAAGTTCGGCAAGACAGAGACCATCCCTTGTGGGCAGGCATTCCTGATCTCACCCCCTTTTACTTTGTGCATAGCTTTTATGCAGTGCCTGCAAACGAGAATCACACCATAGGTAGTACGGAGTACGGGGCATGGTTTACATCTGCGATCGCACGCGATACTATTTTTGCTACGCAGTTTCATCCAGAAAAGAGTGCAGAATACGGATTACGGCTTTATCAAAACTTTACTACCTGGCAACCTTAATTTTCTCTATTCATCATGCTGCTGATTCCTGCAATTGACATTAAAGACGGCCACTGCGTTCGCTTAGAGCAAGGGGATATGGATCGCGCTACGGTTTTTTCAGAAGACCCTGCTGCGATGGCAAAACATTGGGTCAGCAAAGGCGCGCGCCGTTTGCATTTAGTTGACCTTAATGGCGCCTTTGCTGGCAAGCCCAAAAATGAGTCCGCCATCAAAGCTATTCTTAAAGCCGTAGGCGATGACATTCCAGTGCAACTGGGCGGCGGCATTCGGGATTTAGAAACGATTGAACGTTTGCTCGACGATGGCATTAGCACCATCATCATTGGTACGGCTGCCGTGAAGAGCCCTGGCTTTGTGCAAGACGCTTGTACTGCGTTTAGTGGGCACATTATGGTCGGCATTGATGCGCGCGATGGCAAGGTGGCTACCGACGGCTGGAGTAAGTTGACCGGCCATGAAGTGATTGATCTAGCCAAGAAGTTTGAGGACTATGGCGTTGAGGCAATCGTTTATACCGACATTGGCCGCGATGGCATGCTCAAGGGTGTGAATATGGAGGCGACGATTAAGCTGGCACAAGCCGTGCGCATTCCGATCATTGCGAGCGGCGGCCTATCCAATAACAAAGACATTGAAGCGCTCTGTGCAGCAGAAGAAGAGGGCGTGATGGGCGTGATTGCCGGCCGCTCGATTTACTCCGGCGATTTGGATCTGACTAAAGCGCAGAAGTATGCCGATGAGCAAACGGCGAAGTACGCTGCGCTGATTGCAAAAAAGCTCAGTAGCTAAACGGTGCTAACGAAACGCATCATTCCTTGCCTAGACGTGACTGCAGGGCGCGTGGTGAAAGGCATCAATTTTGTGGGCTTACGCGATGCTGGTGACCCCGTTGAAATTGCCCGTCGCTACGACGAGCAGGGCGCTGACGAGTTAACTTTTTTGGACATTACCGCAACATCCGATGGTCGTGACTTATTGTTGCCCATCATTGAGGCGGTTGCCGCTCAAGTATTTATTCCATTGACGGTTGGTGGTGGTGTGCGTGCCGTTGGCGATGTGCGGCGTTTACTGAATGCGGGTGCCGACAAGGTGAGCATGAATTCCTCGGCGGTAGCTAATCCTGATTTAGTGTCGGACGCTGCTGCACATTATGGTTCGCAGTGCATCGTCGTTGCGATTGATGCCAAGCGCGTTGCCGAAAATCGGTGGGAAGTATTTACCCATGGCGGTAGAACTGCAACCGGGCTTGATGTGGTGGAGTGGGCAAGTGAAGTTAGTCGCCGGGGCGCTGGAGAAATTTTGCTTACCAGTATGAATCAAGATGGTACCCAAGATGGTTTTGACCTGGCACTTACCGCAGCCGTCAGTAAAGCTGTTCCAGTTCCAGTGATTGCCAGTGGCGGCGTTGGTAACTTGCAGCATTTGGTCGATGGCATTACCAAAGGCCGTGCTGATGCAGTGCTAGCGGCCAGCATCTTTCATTACGGCACCTTTACCGTCAGGCAGGCCAAGGAATTTATGGCGGCTCAAGGAATAGCGGTTCGGCTGTAAAACATTTTAATTGGCAGCAACCATATGCTTCTGTCAGAATGAAACCCTATGACTACCCCCGCCCCATCATTTAAGCGCAATCCCAATCTCACTCCAGGCGCATGGCTGGATGCAGTGAGCTGGAATGAGCAAGGTTTGGTGCCCGTGATTGCCCAAGAGTTTGGTTCTGGCGATGTGCTCATGATGGCGTGGATGAACCGCGATGCTTTACTTAAAACCATGCAAATCGGTGAAGCGGTTTACTGGTCACGCTCACGCCAAAAGTTGTGGCACAAGGGCGAAGAGTCGGGTCATACCCAAACGGTCAAGGACATTCGCTTGGATTGCGATGGCGATACGATCCTCCTGATCGTGGATCAAAAAGACGGCATTGCTTGTCATACTGGAGAGCACAGTTGTTTTTTCTTAGACTGGGATGCCAATGCGAGTGCCTGGAAAAAGCCAGTGGAATAGAATGCACCTATGAGCAAGGACAACAATTCCCCTAATCTAGATGCGGTGCTTGCCCACTTAGCGGATGTGGTGGATGGTCGCCGGGCAGATTTGGCGGCTGGTAAGGTCGATCCCAAATCCTCTTATATTGCCCAGCTCTTCTCTAAAGGGGACGACGCCATCCTGAAAAAGATTGGCGAAGAGGCTACTGAAGCCGTGATGGCCGCCAAAGACAGTCGCAATAGCCATTTAGCCCCGGAGCAACAGGCCCTTCTAGTTGGAGAGATGGCTGATTTGTGGTTTCATTGCCTGGTCGCTTTATCCCAGTTTGGGCTGCGGCCCGAGGATGTCTTGGCAGAACTCACCCGACGTGAAGGGGTTTCTGGCATTGCCGAGAAAGCCGCCAGAACACGCTAAACCCAACGCTTTTCAGTATTAAAGCCCTATTTCGATCGAGTAAACCATGGAAAACCACGAAAACTGCATTTTTTGCAAAATTGTTGCCGGAACCATTCCCTGCCAAAAAGTCTATGAAGACGAGGAAGTTTTTGGTTTTAAGGACATTAACCCGGCCGCCCCCATTCATTTTTTATTGATACCAAAGCGGCACATCACCACCCTAGAGGCGGATGCACCCCTGGACGCCCAATTGCTGGGTAGAATGATGGCATTAGCACCACGCTTGGCGGTTGAGCAAGGTTGCCGTCCCGGACGGGAAGGCGGCTTTCGTTTATCCCTGAATAATGGTGTAGATGGGGGTCAAGAGGTTTATCACACGCATTTGCATGTGATGGGCGGGCCGCGCCCCTGGAATAAATAAGATAAGGAGAGCAGAAAATGGGTTCATTCAGTATTTGGCATTGGCTGGTTGTTCTGGTAATCGTGATGCTGGTATTTGGCACCAAAAAGCTGCGCAATATGGGTAGCGATTTGGGTGGCGCCGTCAAAGGGTTCAAAGATGGTATGAAAACTGGCGAAGACAAAGCAGAGCAGATTCCACAACAAGCAGCAGCCCAGCAAACCGCTTCCGCTGACAAAACCGTGGATGTTCAGGCTAAAGACCTCAATAAGTAATCCAGACATGATTGCAATCCCCGCAGTGCAGTTACATGATTGATCTTGGAGTTTCAAAACTCGCGTTGATTGCAGTCGTCGCATTGGTAGTAGTCGGGCCAGAGCGTTTACCTAAGATCGCCCGCATGGCCGGTAATTTATTTAGCCGTGCGCAGCGCTATATGTCAGAAGTGCGCAGCGAAGTGAATCGCCAAATGGAGCTCGATGAATTCAAGAAGCTCCGTGAAGAAAGCACTTCGATGTTTAAAGATGTTGAAAGCAGTATTAATTCAACGGTGCAAGAGGCTCAGCTCAACTTAAGTGATCAAGCCGACACCAGCACGTACGTATCCAACTTTAGTAGCAATATGAGTCTCGACGAGAACGCTGTATATCGCGAGAGTTTGCGCCAGGGTCGCGATAGTTGGCGTGTCAAGCGC
>JBIPON010000135.1:0-4878 GCA_044379065.1 Polynucleobacter sp.
TCCACGGCTTCTGGCGCATTGTCTGGGGTTTGGGCTTTATCGTTCATGAGGTTTGAGCTAATCAGAGTAATTAAACGCCTTGCTTCAGGCTGGCTTCAATAAAGGCATCGAGATCGCCATCCAATACTTTTTGGGTATTGGAAATCTCAACGTTGGTGCGCAAATCTTTAATCCTGCTTTGATCTAAAACGTACGATCGAATTTGATGGCCCCAACCCACATCGGTTTTATTGGCCTCTAATTTATCTTGCTCGACCCGGCGTTTTTGCATCTCGTGTTCATAGAGACGTGACTTCAGCATGGTCATGGCCTCGGCACGGTTGCGGTGCTGGCTGCGGTCATTTTGGCACTGGACCACAATGCCCGTTGGAATGTGCGTTAGTCGTACTGCAGAGTCGGTTTTATTGATGTGCTGACCACCAGCGCCCGAAGCGCGGTAGGTATCGGTTCGAATATCGGCCGGATTGACGTCGATCTCGATCGAATCATCGATTTCAGGATAAACATAGATGCTGGCAAAGGAGGTATGGCGACCGCCCGATGAATCAAAGGGCGACTTACGTACTAGGCGATGTACTCCAGTCTCGGAGCGGAGGTGGCCATAGGCATATTCCCCATCAATCTTGATCGTCGCGCTCTTAATGCCAGCGACATCACCATCGGACTCTTCCAGAATCTCAGTTTTATAACCTTTGCGTTCGCAGTATTTCAGGTATTGGCGAAACAGCATACTTGCCCAATCGCAGGCTTCGGTTCCGCCGGCGCCCGCCTGAATATCAATAAAGCAATTGCACGGATCCATTTCATTGTGAAACATACGACGAAACTCAAGGTCTGCAATGATTTTGCTGTACCCCTCGGTATCAAGCTCAATTGCGCCTAAGGTCTCAAAATCACTTTCTTCTTTAGCCATCTCGAATAACTCGAGGGCGCCCGTGATGTTGGTATTGAGCTTGTTCAGGGTAGAGACGACCCCATCTAATAACTTTTTTTCCTTGCCGAGCGCCTGGGCTCGCTTTTGATCATCCCAAATGGTGGGATCTTCGAGAATGGAATTGACTTCCGTTAGGCGACGTGACTTGACGTCGTAGTCAAAGATACCCCCGAAGTGCTTGCTCGCGTGTGAGAAGATCCTGAAGGGTGTTGGAGATGAGATTAAGTTGTTCGGCTTCCATGCTGCCGATTATAAAGTCAAGCGGCCTTTAGGCATCCGCCTTGCTCGGTTCGTCTAGGGCCTCAATCATGAGCTGTACCCGTGTTTGACCGCCGAAACGATCTGCAACCAAGCGGTAAGCTAAATGCGCCCTTGCTGGCAGGGTTTGGGTGCGGTTAAACCACACCCCACCCACCGGCTTGTCCCCCGGCGTACTACCGAGCGGCAAAAGTTGTAGTCGCAGGTGTTTTTCCTTCATTAAGGCCTGGCTCATCACTTCAAATTCACCATAAAAGACCGGCTGTGGGAAGCCTTGGCCCCAGAGTTCTTCCGCCAATAGGTCGCTTATTTCTGCAGTTAATTCATCGGGCCGTAGGTTGCCGTCGTGAATGTATTGCTTTGCTAATAGCGCATCGTCGAGTAATTCATCGGCAACCGCCTGAAAGCAAGCATCAAAGCGGGCAAAGCTTGCTTGATCAATCGTCAGGCCCGCTGCCATGGCATGGCCACCAAATTTGAGAATGAGGCCAGGCTCGCGCTTGGAAACCAAATCCAATGCATCGCGCAGATGAAAGCCACTGATCGACCGGCCTGATCCACGCAATTGCGACTGCGCATCTTCGGTATCGGCTGGCGCGAATACGATGGCGGGGCGATTGAAGCGTTCCTTCAGGCGCGAGGCAACAATGCCGACCACACCCTGATGCCAGTTGGCATTCATTAGGCAGAGGGCAGAGCGGGCTGCTGCAAGACCATCCAACTGTTCTTCTGCTAAATGGGCCAAGGCTGCTTCTTGCATGCCACCCTCAATCACGCGGCGTTCGCGATTAATGCGATCGAGTTCTTGGGCAATGTGCAGTGCGACATTCGCATCGTCTGCTAGCAGCAACTGAATCCCTAAGGTCATATCGGCTAGGCGCCCAGCAGCATTCAGTCTAGGACCAATGGCAAAACCCAAATCGCCCGCCGTGGCTTTCCGAATATCGCGACCCGCGACACTAAATAAGGCAGCGATACCCGGCTGCCCAATTCCTTGGCGCATGCGCCGTAGGCCGTTCGCCACCAGAATGCGGTTGTTGTAGTCTAGCTGTGCAACATCGGCCACCGTTCCCAAGGCAACCAAGTCGAGCAGATTTTCAATCTTGGGCTGGGTGTTTTGGGTAAACAGACCGCGCTGCCGGAGTTCCGCACGTAAAGCAATCAGCAGGTAAAACACCACACCGACACCGGCCAGTGCTTTGCTGGGAAAGTCGCAACCCGTTTGGTTTGGATTGACGATGGCCAGTGCCTTGGGTGTGCAATCGCCTGGAAGATGGTGGTCTGTGATGATGACTTCCATACCCAATTGGCGCGCACGCTCGACACCCGCATCGCTGGCAATGCCGTTATCCACCGTAATCAGAATGGCAGGCTTGGGTGTTTGGGTAGCAGCAAGGTCGACCACTTCGGGTGTGAGGCCGTAGCCCATCGTAAAGCGATTGGGCACTAAAAAATGAATATTCGCATTCGGGCCACCGAGTAAGCGCAGGCCACGAACAGCGACAGCGCACGCAGTGGCGCCATCGCAGTCATAGTCAGCAACGACCAACATTGGTCTCTTTGCCGCAAGCGCATCGGCCAAAATGACAGCAGTGGAAAGGCACTGGCTTAACTGGGTTGGGGAGATTAAATGCTTGAGCTCCAGAGCCAGCTCATCGGTCGTCGATACTCCTCGGGCAGCATAGAGTCTTGCTAATAATGGATGCAGTCCTCCCCTGCTTAGGGCATCTGCCGCCTCTGGCGAAAACTCGCGCTGCCGAAAGACGGAATCAATCATGCCGCTTTTGACCCTATTAATTCTTGCCAGCTCAGTAAAATGGGCGTGCGCCAAAAAGCCCACGATCCTTTTTTGATATTGCTTTTTTGAATGGTGCGTTTTCGCAGCACGCCATTCGGAAAGTCAATCAGCTCGAGTTCATCGAGTGTTTCATCCATTAAGGCAATTTGCAGCATCGGCCAAATTGTGACTGGATCCTGCAGCCAAGCAAACCCACTGACCAAGGTATCGGCGGTGACGGTACCACTACACGGAATAGTAAGGTGATGGGCGACACCCATTAAAACAGGATGATCAGTAATGATGTGGCTTGCTGCTCTAATTTCATTCGGAGCTTGTAAATCATCAATAGAGCCGACGCCGCTTAACCAAATCGAATTAATGGTAGGTAGACCACTTGCTTGGCGGACCTCGTTAATTGGACTAATGTGCCACAGCATCTGAATTTCATTTTGCAATTTACGCCAAGCACGTGCTGTGCCAATTTCCACGGTATCGCGCGGCAACCACCAATCGATATTGCGGCCGTGTGCTTGATCGACTGAGTGGGTTGCTAGGCCGGCAAAGTGAGCTGGCTTTATAAACCAGTGGCATGGATCAGCAGCTATGATCTCAGCCTTGAATTCATCTTGAAATAGGGGCTTTGCTTCTTCAAGTAATGCGGCTGACTCAGCGGCGGTGAGTGGAATGTGATCGGGGTGCATCAGCACCAAATGGTCGCGGGTGGCGTGCAGGTGAACCGGCTGAATGCAGGCCAACACGGCATTCGATTCAATGGCTCCGCCTTGCAATCCGAGCAATGCAAACGGAGCCGCTGGCACACTATCGCCCAGCAAAAAGCGCTCGTGTGGCAAGCCCTGTGTAGGCAGGGTCTGTAGGGAGTCAGCCACAGCATCATCACCAGACAGAAGGAGGGTAAATCGTCTTTTTGTTGTCATTCTTCTGATTTTAGGTGGCATTTACCCATTTCTCCAGCTAGGGCGTCACTATTCACTAAACTAAGGGGATGTTAAAGCTCCCCATCGAACTGGAAATTGGCCTGCGGTATACCCGCTCTCGGCGAAGTAAAGCAGTGGGTAAGCGCGATGGCTTCCTGTCGTTTATCTCCGGGATATCGACTGCAGGCATAGCCCTTGGGGTTGCAGCCCTTATCGTCGTGCTGTCGGTGATGAATGGTTTCCAAAAAGAAGTGCGTGATCGCATGCTCTCGGTGCTCTCCCATATTGAGATTACCGCCCCAGATGGTTTGCCGGATTGGCAAGCGCTTTCAGCGAAGGTGGCCAGTCAGCCCCATGTGCTTGGTGTGGCGCCTATGGTGAGCTCCCAGGGTTTACTCAGTCGCGGTGAAATCATGCGCGGCGTAGCAGTGCGCGGGGTATCCCCATCGGAAGAAGGTCGCGTCTCGGATTTACCCAAGCAATTTGTGGCGGGCGACATTGCCGATCTGCGCCCCGGAAGTTTTGGCGTGGTACTCGGAGCACAGCTAGCTAATATGCTGGGTGTGCGCTTAGGTGATCGCGTCAACTTGATTGTTCCCGAAGGTGATCTGACGCCAGCCGGAGTAATGCCCAGAATGCGCGCACTTAATGTGGTGGGCGTAGTCGACAGTGGCCATTATGAATACGATAGTTCTTTGGCTATTTTGCATTGGCAAGACGCCGCTGCCTTACTGCGCTTACGTGATCCATCGGGCTTACGCGTTAAGGTCGATGACATGCAACGCGCCCCGCAAATTGCCAATCAGCTGGCTAGTCTTGTGCCACAAGCCTTATGGGTAACCGACTGGTCACGCTCCAATCGTAATTGGTTTGCAGCGGTACAGACTGAAAAGAAAATGATGTTCATTATCTTGACCCTCATTATTGCAGTCGCTGCATTTAATTTGGTGTCGACTTTGGTGATGACTGTC
>JBIPON010000136.1:0-4875 GCA_044379065.1 Polynucleobacter sp.
AGCAATTTAGGCAGCAGGATGATCTTTAATCAAGCGTTTCACGGTTGGGGAAATTTGCGCGCCAACGCCAGTCCAATACGTCAGGCGATCTTGTGCCACCCGCATTGCCTGCTCTGACTCAGCAGCAGATGGGTTGAAATAACCAATGCGCTCAATAAAATTCGAGTCGCGACGGTTGCGCTTATCGGTTGCAACGATGCTGTAAAAAGGGCGTTTTTTTGAACCGCCGCGTGCCAGTCGAATGACGACCATACTTATTCCTTAAAATCGGTAGTTAAAACAGGTTGAATACAACCCAATGAAATCGGTGCTAAATCGTGAACTCTTACTGACGCAATGATCAGCAGGAAACCATATATTCTAGACGAAAAGCGGGCCTTGATCCACCCTTCACTCATGAAGTAAAGCAAGCGCAGCAGTAAATTATATAAAATATCAATAAAAACAATGGGTTAAATGAAAATAATGGCACAAATACGGAATTTACATTGTTCGCGCTTAGCCCGTTTTTCTGCGCTTGGAATACTCAGCTTCCTGATTGGTTGCGCCCAGGTATTGCCACCCTGCAGTACCAGAACCAGCCCGCCTGCAATTGAGCTGAGTGGCGCCTGGATTCTGGAACGCTGGAGTTTGGCGCCCAATAGCAAAGGTGAGGTTCGACCACGCCCCTTACCCTCAGACGGCGCTATGCCAGCGATTGCGATTCAATTCGATGCCCGTACGAATTCCGTGAGCGGTTTTTCTGGATGCAATCGTTTTACAGCGCAGATAACAGAAGATCCGCGTGGCATCAGTATTGACAAGATTGCCAGCACCCGCATGGCCTGTTCTGCGGATCGCATGGAACTAGAAAGCGCATTTTTATATCAACTGAATGACTATCAACGCTTAGTACGCGATGATGATCGCCTGCTCCTCATTGGACGCGATCAGAATGTACTGCGTTTTGTGCAAAGTGGTAAATTGAAGTGAGTATAAGGATGCAACGCCATGATTCGGTCTAAATTATTATTTTGCGCATTGGGTTTCTTTTTCCCTGGCGCCGGCTTTAATTGCCTTTATTTACAGGGGCTCAAATCATATTGGGGTTGGCTGCAATTTGCAGCCATCATCGGCGGTATCAGCGGCTGGATCATCTTAAGCACAACCGAACTCGGCTCATTTGCCGGCTGGTTTTTGTTAACCATGGGTTTTATTTCGATTGAAGCTAGCTTCTTAACCACCATTGCATATGGTCTTCGCAGTGGCGAGCGCTGGGATGCCGAATTCAATCCTGGTATTTCGCCGGAAAAAGCAACGCAAACTGGCTGGTCAACTATTCTGATCGTGATTTTTTGTTTGGTGTTTGGTGCAGCTTTAATGATGAGCTTTTTTGCAATTGCATTTGAGCAATTCTTTATCTCTCAACTGATTGAAGCGCGCAAGTTATCGCAATAAACAATGAGGCTGCTAATCAGCCCCACTGAAATCGGATTTACTTTTCTAAAGCCTTCGTTAGCTCCGGCACGGCTGTAAACAAATCCGCAACTAAGCCGTAATCAGCGACACCGAAAATCGGTGCCTCGGCGTCTTTGTTGATCGCTACGATGACTTTCGAGTCTTTCATGCCAGCCAAGTGCTGAATCGCACCAGAGATTCCAACTGCGACATACAGGTCAGGGGCCACAATCTTACCGGTCTGACCCACTTGGTAGTCATTGGGAACATAGCCGGCATCGACTGCAGCGCGCGATGCGCCCAAAGCGGCTCCCAGCGTATCAGCCAGCGGCGCTATTAACTCTTGGTATTTTTCACCCGAACCTAAACCGCGTCCGCCCGATACGATTATTTTTGCAGCGGTTAACTCGGGGCGATCCGACTTACTTAAATCACGACCCACAAAAGTAGCGCCGCTCACACAAGGAGCGGCATTGCGCTTTTCTATTGGTGCATTTCCACCAGTAGCGCTGGTCGCATCAAAGCCAGTGGTGCGTACCGTCAGCACTTTAGTGGCATCCAGGGACTGCACTGTAGCGATAGCATTGCCGGCGTAAATCGGTCGTGCAAAGGTATCGGCGCTAATCACCTGCGTGATATCAGATACCTGAGCTACATCTAATTTGGCGGCAACCCGCGGCATCACATTCTTGCCATGGGCAGTAGCCGCTGCTAAGAGATGGTCATACCCGCTGGCCAGCGCCAATATTTGCGCCGCCACCGGCTCAGCCAGCTGATCAAGCAATGCAGCATCATCAATCAAAATAACATTCCGAATGCCTGGAATCGCCGCAGCGGCAGTTGCAACGAAATCGGCATGGCTACCAGCCACCAAAATATCAACCTCTGGGCTACAAGCTAGGGCAGCCGTTACGGTGTTTAAGGTAGCCGCCTTAAGGGTCTGGTTATCGTGCTCTGCTAATACAAGTGCGGCCATTTAAATCACCTTCGCTTCATTTTTTAATTTATCCACCAGCGCAGCAACGTCTGCGACGACAATGCCAGCCGTCCGTTTTGGCGGCTCTTCTACTTTGATGGTTTTCAAATGCGGAGTAACGTCAACTCCCAATGCATCGGGCTTAATGATTTCTAATTCTTTTTTCTTTGCCTTCATGATGTTGGGCAAGGTAACGTAGCGCGGCTCATTCAGGCGCAAATCGGTGGTAATCACCGCTGGCAAAGCCATGGAAATGGTTTCTAGACCACCGTCGACTTCGCGCGTCACGTTAAGCGTGCCATCTACAAAAGACACTTTAGATGCAAAGGTGGCTTGTGGAAGATCCATCAGGGCTGCCAACATTTGACCAGTCTGATTGCTGTCATCATCAATGGCCTGCTTACCCAAAATAATCAATAGGGGCTGCTCTTTAGTGCAGACTGCCTGCAACAACTTCGCTACCGCTAATGGCTGTAAATCAACGTCGGTTTCAACCAAGATGGCGCGATCAGCACCAATCGCCAGTGCGGTTCGAAGCGTCTCCTGACACTGCTGACTCCCTGCCGAGAAAATCACGATCTCGCTTGCAATGCCGGCCTCTTTTAAACGAATGGCCTCTTCAACTGCAATTTCATCAAAAGGGTTCATGCTCATCTTCACATTCGCGGTGTCAACACCGGACTGGTCAGATTTGACTCTAATCTTGACGTTGTAATCAACAACGCGCTTCACCGCAACCAGAATTTTCATGGCACTTTCTTTGTCATCTCTATGGGGTAAATACGTTTTATTTTACTCGCCCGCGGGGAATTGGGCTTGAGCGCCTAGAGGTCTGCTAAAGCCTTTACGTGAGCCACCACACTACGCCCTAAAGCAGATAGGTTATAGCCTCCCTCAAGGCAGCTCACAATGCGGCCGCCAGCCGATTCCTTGGCAATCTCTTTGAGGCGCTGGGTCATCCAAACGTAATCATCCTCGACTAAGCCCATTTGACCTAAATCGTCCTCGCGGTGGGCATCAAAGCCTGCGGAGATCAAGATTAATTCAGGCTCAAAAGCCCTTAAGCGTGGCAGCCAGGTTTCAGTAATCATCTTGCGTACTACATCCCCTTTGGTCGAGGCGGGCATCGGCATATTCACCATATTGTCGGATTGATCTAGGCCGCTATACGGATAGAAAGGGTGTTGAAAAAAACTGCACATCAGAATTTTAGGGTCGTCATAGAATGCTGCTTCAGTGCCATTGCCATGATGGACATCAAAATCAATAATGGCCACCCGCTCAATGCCGTATGCACTGATGGCGTAACGCGCAGCAATCGCTATATTGTTAAAAACACAGAAACCCATCGAGCGTGTTGGCTCAGCATGATGGCCAGGCGGGCGAATAGCACAAAATGCGTTTTCGACTTCGCCCTTCATCACTGCATCAACACCTGCAATTGCAGCCCCTGCGGCACGCAAGGACACGGTCAGGGTTGCTGGGTTCATGATGGTGTCACCATCGAGCATAAAGTAACCCGATGTGGGTGAGTGACCAGTGACATATTCCACGTGGTCAGCGCTGTGGACGAGCTCGACTTGCTCGGTTGTAGCCAGCGGAGGCTCGATCCGCTTTAGAAAGCCATCGACACGGCTCAAAATGAGTTGATCTTCAATTGCCTGAATGCGCTCTGGGCACTCCGGGTGATGACTGCCCATTTCATGCCTTAAAAAATCACTGTGGCTTATATATGCTGTTGTCATTCTTCTCACCTCTTTATATCGTCCATCCTATCGAATTTATCTATAAAATCAATTGGTGAACCTTATTTTAATTATTCCCCGCAATGGCTCTTACATTAGCAATAGGGGAATCTGCCTCCTGCTCACCACTATCGCAATTACACTTTTATCAGCGTGCGCCTCGACTCCACCCAAAACAGAAGTAACTCAGCCTAGCAATACCGTTCCCGGCACTTCTATCGTAAACCAAGTCGGTGAAGAGGCGGCAGAGCGGCAACTCAGCCAAAGCCTCCAGGCCATGCTGGCACAGATTAGCAAAACCGAAGGTATCCCACTCGGATCTCTAGAGACTGCATTTGCGGATAGCAAAAATCTAGCCCAAGTACGTAAATTGGTCATGCCGGGACCGCCTGGATTTAAAAAGAACTGGATTGCCTATCGTGGGCGCTTTATCGAACCCGCGCGAATCAAGGCGGGGATGGCTTTTATTGAACAAAATCGTACCTACCTGGATCAGGTTGAGCGTGAAACTGGCGTACCTGGAACAGTGATTGCCTCGATCATTGGCGTAGAGACTATTTATGGACGAAACATGGGTAGCTTTAAGGTCATGGATGTTTTATCCACCCTTGCATTTAATTACCCCGATACGCCCAACCGCGCCAGCCGTGAAGTCCTTTTTCAAGATCAGCTCAAACAACTGATCTTGCTTTGTTGGGACGAAGCCAACAGCAATTC